>CALKYB010000191.1 GCA_938003565.1 uncultured bacterium | reverse complement strand
CATCAGATAAAGCGCAAAAATTTCTCATCTCCGACAAGGCCGAGCCAGAGCTAATTTCCACATCATTGTTTAAAAATAATACAAATGGAGAGTAGGACCTCCTACTAGCCAGATTGTTTATTCGAGCAAAGTTAAAATGTCCCGAAAAATCCAAAATCTCAATTGACAAAAAATCACGACAAGACTCTACAAAATCAACTATCTTCACTAACTCTTCAGGACTTGAGTCATTATTCACCAAGGTAACAACAAGATCTGATCGACAATCTTGCTCACAAAGGCTCTTAAGTGCAGCAATTGTTAGTTTCGCTTGGTTCTTAAAAGGTACTACTACCTGAATCTCGCCATTACACTTTTCTGGAACAGCTAGCACTCCATTAGCGCTATCATAGGAACAAGATGAAAATGCAATCCCAGATTCTTTCGAAATACAATCAAACAAATTATCCACCTCTAATTCGTTCAACACTGCTCCAACCGGCTTTTCAGAGACCAGCGAGAGCGGAACAAAGTGCTTTTTCGAAACATCTGCGAATATCGATAAAAACCAAGAAAAGGTATAGGGGTTCAATACAACTTCTAAACTCTCTAGAGCCCTCTCCAAAAACTCCTTTCCTACAAAGTAACTCCTACCAATCCAATTCTTGCCAATTGATGAGTACTTGTCAGGGTGAGGTTTTCTATAATAAACACCAACCCCTTCTGAGTTTATCTGTATCTCGTTGAAATATATTAATTCACAAGGTTGCGATACAATCTCCTTGGCCAAAACAAATAGAGCTTGAGGATGCAATATCGCCCCCGGCCCCAAAATCAACACAAAATCTGTTTCTAGCACCTCAACAACAGAACGAAGAGACTCTGCATAATTGAGATCTAAGTCAAACTGGTAAAGCGAAAAAGAAAAGCTTCTATTCGCGAGCGCCCTCTCCACTTTCACCAGATCAAGACTCTTGGAGCAGAAAAGATGAAGGGTAAACTTACTCCAAGACTGGATCTCAAGAGAACTTAGCTGTTTTTCTAAATCTTCCAGTCCCTCCAGAAATAAAACTATTTGAAATCGCGGAATGATACTAAACTGAAGTGCCTCCCTATGCTGCCACGCTAAGGTTTTCTCGTGAATCTGTTTTTCGTGAACAACACCAGGCATCAACTGAAAAGGGAAACTGGCTAGCTTGGAAATTTCAAGGCTAAGCCGTGAAGTCTCTAAAAGCGGTGTTTCGTCCCGGTTCAGAAGAGTAAAAGGAGGGCTATCCTTAAGGGCAGATTTTGAATCAATATTATCGAATGTTTTGGAACTCATAACTGCTCTATTGAAACATTTCTGAGACAATTAGCCAAATTGATCTTAAATTGAAAACCCTTTACTAAACCCTATCTTAATACTCACTTCCGCCCTCTTTTTCTCGCCAGAACCACAGCCCTATGGGGAGCGGGATAACCCTCAATAGTTTTTGAAGAATCAGTCGGATCTAAAAAGTCACTCAGACTCTCATACGGAGCGAAAGGTGTGCTACGTTGTTCTGTAAAATCAGTTTTTTCTACAGACACAACTTCAACATCAACGAAACCAGCCTTTCTTACCCAAGAACACAAACAATCGACTGTCGGAACAAAATAGACATTTCTAGCCTTGGCGTAACGACCCTGTGGAAATAAAGCATAGTCTCCAGTTGGAAAATCTAGTTCATCAACAATTACCTGAGACTCAATAACTGCTAAACCTTTATTACAAAGAGACTCTTGAAGGTCCAACAACAATCCCAAAGGATTTCTCTGATGGTATAGGACTCCCATACACAATGCGACATTAAAGAACTTGGGGAAAAACCCTAGATGCTCTGCACCTAACATCTCAAAGCCCAGCCGCTCCTCCCGAAGAAAATGCTGAAACAACTCAGAGGTTAGAAAAAACTTCTCCGATGGATCTAAACCTAAGACAAACTCAGGTTCAAACTCCATAGCACGCATCATATAATAAGAATTCCCACACCCCAGATCCAAAACCCGCCGTCCCTTCATCTCAGACAAATAAGGAGAAATACGATCCCACTTTAAGTCACTCCTCCATTCGGTATCAATAAAACTACCAAACAGATTTATCGGCCCCTTCCGCCATGGAATAAGTTGATGAATCAAATCATCTACAGTAGCTCTTTGATTGGTAGTTAAGTCATGAGAATCCCCGATGGATAGAATTCTATCCTTTAGCGTCAACTCAAATGAGTTCTTTGGTGTTTCTAACTTTCCAAACAGTTTCAACAAATCTTCCCAGCAAGGTCTATTCAAAGCCCTGCGTTTTTGAAGTACAAGCTTACACAACTCACTTCCCTTTGGAAGGGTTGAAACCCAAGATTCAAAAACACTTTGCCTCGACCAAAGAACATCTTCCCAGAGCAAGTCTGAGGGGAAATCATCAGAATGGCCACCCTTAGATAAATGCTCCTGACAAGCTAGTTTTCTTTCTTTTGGGATCATATCTATCTATTTGGCGTTTCCTTCAAAATTCTATAGAATTGCAAGTCTGCTTAACAAATGTATTCAAAATTCATACCATGAAATGAAAGTTGATAAAATATATAGCGAACCAGTTGAAAGCCCCAAACCTTTTGAGTTTGATGCCACGGTGGCCGAAGTTTTTGATGACATGATTCTCAGATCAGTACCTGGGTATGGCAGTATCCAAGAGACAACTCTCCAATTGACTGAGCATTTTAGTACACCAAAGTCAGTGATTTATGATCTTGGCTGCTCTTCAGGAACTACTCTGATCGAACTTGGAAATTCAAAAAACATTAAGGCCGAACAGATTGTCGGAGTAGATTCCTCCCCAGCTATGCTTGAGAAAGCTAAGATTAAACTGGCTCAGTACAAACTACAAACCTCGGTTAAACTTAAGTGTTCTGATATTTTAGATTTTACTACTAGCAATGCCTCTGTGGTTATACTAAACTACACTCTACAGTTTCTTCTACCCGAGTCTCGCTCCACGTTGCTAAAAAGTATTTACAAAAATCTCAATCTCGGTGGAATAATCATACTTAGTGAGAAAATTTTTAGCCCAAACCCAGAGCTCCAAAAACTGATCTCCAAAAATCACACAGAATTTAAGTCGTCAAACGGCTATAGTAGTTTGGAAATATCGCAAAAAAGGGATTCAATAGAAAATGTCCTTCGCCCTCTCTCCACCCAACAGAACTGGCAACTATTGGAGAGTGCAGGTTTTTCTCAAATTGAAATGTTTCAGGCTAAACTGCCTTTCGTTAGTTTTCTGGCTATAAAATGAGTTTAGAGTGTAGTCTAGCAAGTTTGAAGGGACAACGAATTCTTATAGCCGGGCCTGGATATGTTGGGGGGCTGCTTGCTAAAGAACTTTACGCGACAGGTGTGGAGGTGCACACAATCAGTCGCTCGAAGAAGGTCCTTCCCGATGGAATCCAGCAAAACTTTGGCGACCTCAGCCAGAGAGAAACCTATCAAAACTTAGCCGGTAACTTCAGTAATGTATTTTATTTGGCTGGTGCAGACTCTAGAACAGAAAAGGATTACCAAAAGGTTTATTTAGATGGACCAGAATTACTGATTACCTATATTGAAGAATCTTCCAAAAATTCACGCCTGATATTTAGCTCAAGCACTAGCGTTTATGGGCAAAACGATGGAGAGAGAGTGGACGAAGGCTCTCCTACAGAACCAAACTCCTTCTCAGGAAAAATTATTCTTGAAGCTGAAAAACAAATTCTCCATAGGCATAGAGACAGTTTAATTGTTAGATTCAGTGGAATTTATGGCCCCAATCGAGACCGTCTTGTTCGCACCTCTCTCAATTTAGAAAATAGCGACTTAGTAAGCACTGCTTTTACTAACCGAATCCACCAAAGCGATTGTTCGAGATTATTGCAACATTTAATATCGGTCCCATCAACAGATAGAGTTTTTATAGGGAGTGACTGCAACCCTGCGCCTCGAATTGAAGTTATTAACTGGATAAGAAAAAAAAACGGCCTGAGTCAACTTCATGCCAAAAGAAAAATACCAGGAGAACTGAACAAGCGCTGTTCCAACAAAAAAATTATAGATTCGGGTTTTAAATTCCTACACCAAGATTACCAAAGTGGCTACAGCCTCCAAACACATCAAAACTAGCCAGCCACTCAATCCTAAATTATATTTCGGTATAAATAGCACCGAAATAGGGTCTTAATAAGCTATGCCATCAGTACCTCTTATTTTCACTCAACGGTGTAGCTGCCCAATAACCCGGCTAAAGCTCGGTTAGATCCAAAAGAAGGTCCAAAACCGAATTCTAAGCAAGAACAAGTGCATTCCCCTGCATTTACAAATAATCTTCGTCCTTGGGTATACATAGTAAAACTATGAAGGATTTTCATGCTAGTGTCTTTTTCTCTAGTGTTCTACTATGATATCAAACAAATTGAGGGGAATTGTTATTAACTTAATCAAATAATTTCATTCATAGAAAAAATTGTATTTTGAATAAACTTTTTAAAATTTGGGAGCTTAAGTCATGGGAATGATGCAGGAGTTTAAAGAATTCGCCATTAAGGGTAACGCAGTGGACATGGCGGTTGGTCTTGTTATTGGTGGGGCTTTTGGAAAGGTAGTTTCCTCACTAGTTGCTGACGTAATTATGCCTCCAGTTGGAGTCATGATGGGTGGCACTGATTTTTCCAATCTCGGTATTGTAATTCAGGAAGCTGTCGGCGGAAAAGAGGAAGTAGTCCTAAAGTGGGGAGCTTTTGTACAAAACCTGATTGATTTCACAATAATTGCTTTCTCAATTTTCATGGTAGTCAAAGCCATCAACTCCATGAAGAAAGCCGAGGAAGAAGCTCCAGCAGAACCAACTGCTTCAGAAGCCCTACTTGAAGAAATTAGGGACGCTCTAAAGAAGTAGTAAAAGCATCCAGACTTTATTGAAAATCTTGGGTGATTTCCTGATTGAGAGGAGCCTCTACGAGGCTACTCTCTTCAGGATTAACCACCGGGGTTTTACTTACCGTGAGAGAATCTAACTCCCTCAAATATCTTGCCAATCTCTGACTAAGTTTGTTTGCTCGCCGGGCAATCCCTTGCTTTTCGAGGTTACAAGGATGAACCGATAGGTGATATTTCTCTAAATCCTCTAATAACTTTGTTGCCTCCCGTCGACGCCCTTCAACAGAATCCGAATCGCTGGCATTGCTACTTTCGAGGCTGGAGAATTGCTCAGAGAACTCATCCAATTCTGCAATATTACTGTTTAGGTTACCTTCGGGACCGATTAGTTTCCTCTGATGCTCAAACTCAGCCTGACGAATAATTAGAGATGCGCACCTTCTTTCCTCTCCTACCAGGCCAGCAAGTGTTTGCTCAATACTTAGAATTGATTCATCCAAACCATTCAAATCACATTTTTGAATAGACGAGCTCGCCTTTGAACCCTGAGCCTTGCCGCTAAGAATAATTCGCTTAAAATTACGCAAGTCAGAATTCTTAACAGTTGTTTGAAGAACTCGATTCACCTCTACTGGATCACAGTCAAAAATCAACTCTTCCAAACTAGGCTCAGGTAAAACCTTTGGTTTTGTCTCTACCTTAACTTCATTCTTTTTACTTATCATCGAAACTTTCGATGTCTCAGTTTCAGCCGGCAATGTCGTCACAGTCACTACTTCAACGACCTCGTCGGGCTTTTTCATTTCATTTTTAGCAACGACTACTGCTGTCTTCGACTGAGCCTTACCAGCCTCAATCTTGGTCTTCGTAGCTACTACATCTGCCAGGGAGCTCTCCCCATGCTCGGTCTCAACCACGGCTATTCGACCGCTCAAAGCACTTCCACAGTTAGCTGGTAGTGCTGATCTTGCCTCAACCTCAAATTTTTTAGCTGTCTTTGTCTCTCCATTTTCAATAGAAAGGTTTAAACTACTCAACAAAGTTTTAAACTCAGCTAACTTGGGCTCACTACTATTAAATTGAGTCTTTAGATCTAACAGCCTCTTCAACTGCTCAGCCGAAGCACAAAAACTGTTTTCAATAGCGGCCCGCTTTTTTAAAAAACTATCTTCCCTCCCATCGCTATCAAGTGGGTTGGAGCGCAAGCAATCTCCAATCACTACTGCATCAGCAAGAGAATTACTCAAACCTCCCAAAACAGACTCTAAATCCTTCTGCACTGTATCAACTTCACTCAACTCACATGTGTTCCTAAACTCACTCTCAATTCTGTCTATAGCTGGAGCGAAGGAGTTCAGCTCACTATAGTCGGATGATTTCAAAAAACTCTCATACTTAATACTTAGCAACCTATCCTGAATAAATTTCTTACTAGTGGCTTTAGGCGTTTTCTCACTACCAAGAATTTTGGCAATTTTAGCCATCGTCTGAGAGCTGTCGCCGGATTCACTCTCAAGTAAAACCAATACCCTTTTCTCAACTACTTCATCGTAACCAAAGGACTCTAAACTCCCTCTAGCCACACAACTCTGATACTGCGAAATATTCTCAGCAGACACACCTAAATCCCCAAGAGACTCTCCGACCTTGGTCAAAACAGACCAATAATCACTACTCGAAACAAAATCGAAAACGTTTAGATCGACATCAAGTAACTTTGAAGAACTATCTTCTAAAAGTTTTTTACATTCATTACTACGTAAATAGAAAATTGACTTATAGTCAGGGGTGCATATCAGTGATCCACTAGTTTTTGAGTTGCTTAGAATTCTCCTTATAGCCGGAACACTCAACAAACTCTCACACTTGGGCTGTGCCCTATCGGGACTAATACCAGCCTGAGCACACACCGTTCCAAGTGGGACAAGCGCAAAGCATAGTAAGAACAGAGCAGGAGAACAGTATCGAAAATTCAACATTTACCACTAACCAGAAGAATTTATTAAATGAACGTCCCGTTGAGGAAATGGAACAACTATATCGTTCTCATCGAGGGCCTTACTAATGGCAAGCAACAGATCACTCTTATACTCGGGCCTTTTATTGACATTGAGCACCCAAGCCCGAACTGTAAAATTAAGTGAACTGTCAGCAAACTCCTCAAACAAAACCACTACCTCTGGATGAGCTAAAACAAATGGCAACGCCTTAGCTGCCTCAGCAAGAGTCTTCATACAAAGCTCAACATCAGAACCGTAGGCAACTCCTACAGACGCAGAGATTCTAGCGCGGTGGCTAGAATGGGTCCAGTTTACGACTCGTTCGGTGACTAAAGTAGCATTAGGGAATATTATATCAGCATCATCAAATGTTTTAACTGTACAGGATCTAATACCAATTCGCTCTACATTACCTAGAGTGTCCCCTATCAGAATCAAATCTCCCACCTGAACGGGTCTCTCAACTAAAAGAATTATACCACTAACAAAATTATTAACTATGTTCTGTAGACCAAAACCGATACCAACTGAGAGTGCACCAGCAATCAAAGCAACGTTTTGAAATCCTACTCCTAAAGCTGATACGGCTGCAAAGAAAGCCGCAATAATGACCGTGTAGTGCACACTTGTATCAACTGTGTTAATTAGGCCAGCATCAAAATTATTTCGAGAATACAAATCTTCAGCAAGCACTACTCTCAACATTTTGGATATTTTAAACCCGGCCCATAGTATTAAGCCGGACAGTAAAACCCCGCCCAAGGTTATAAAAAGATCTCCAGCTTGAATTCCCATATCCAGAATCCACGCAACTTTACCAGAAGCGAATTCCCAACCACCAAGATTAACAAGCAACTGTTTTAACCAAAGAAAAAGAAATCCAGCTCCAAGAAGAAACTCCATATTACCACGAATCAATGGTCGGTTGGATTTAACAAAGTTCAACTCCCTTGCTCCTGGAGCCAAAAGCACAGCGAAGACAAATCCTTTACTCAGTTGATAGGTGGCATACAAAAGAATGGCAGAATAAAGAGCTCCAAAGATACTCTGTTCCAAAAAGGAGCCCAGATTCCAAAACCCACACAGAAGACAAGCGACAATCATTAAGAATGCAAATGATGCTAAATGAAAAAATTGAGCAACAGACCAGTAAATCGGACTTGGAGAAGGTTGTTTCGAAGACGTCTCTTCAGTTTCTAACTCCTCCGGCTCTTCAGTTGGCTGTGAAGCTGCCGCAATCTCATCTGAACAAAGATTCGAAAATTTGCGGGCAAGATAAGCAGCTCCGAGAAGTTGAATAATTAGTAAAAATTGATTCAATTCGGCAAAGGCCACAAGGAAATTTCTAACCAAGTCAATTAAAAGAATGCCAGAGGTCCCTAAAATAAAAAATCGCCAACTTCGGTCCAATACGTCTAAAAATAAGAATGTTAGTGGAGGGAGTAAAAGCAAACCTACCAAACTATAAAAATTTCGATCAGCATCTTCATAAATCAAGTATGATATTAAAAGGCAGCTGGAAAAAATAATTACGTAAGGATTGTCATAAAGCCTAGGAAAGGCCTGCTGACAAAAGGCTGTATTCTTGATTCGAAAAACAAGTGCCACCATGCCCAGAATTGTAGCCAAATGAAGCCACAAGCTCTTCTGATTTGAAAGCAAAAATGAAACTCCCTTGCCGAGGTTGTTAATCATAGTGGCAAAAAGTTCACTCGGACTTAACGTGGTCAAACCTCTCCAAAACTCACCAGAAAATAGTGTGACTTCTTCACGATCAAAAAGGTTTGCTCGAATTGTTTGAGTCAACTGATCGGTTTCAAGAAGTTTAACTTTGATATCTTCTAACAACTGATCTGAGGATTTTCTAACTTCCAGCAACCGGGTGATAGAAGGTTTTAGTGTTTGCTTTGATTTAACGATGAATTTTAGATGGCTCTCGATTTGTTGT
>CALKYB010000190.1 GCA_938003565.1 uncultured bacterium | reverse complement strand
CGAGGAGGTTCTCCAGAGTTAGTGAAAGATGGACAGTTTGCCGGGGTGGTTGAATGTGATGACGATATTGGTTTGGCCGCAGAGATGAGGAAAGTGTTGCAGGATGACCCTGAAGTTACTGAGCGTTCTAAACTAGGGATAGAGCACGTGCGAGATCATTTTTCATTTGATTTAATGTCTGAAAAATACTCAGCAGTTTATAGCAATGTTTTGGATACATAAATTTGGACTTGAGAGAGTACTATGAGAGAAAATCTTAAACTTGTTTTTAAGTTTGTTTCGCTTGTAATCGTTTGGCCGTTCTATTTTGTGCTTAGCATAGTTAGTCCAATTTTTGGTGCGGAGCGTGTATTTCAGAGCTATTCTCATTTTTTTAGTCTTTTTCCGGGGACTGTTGGTAATTACCTTAGAAATGCATTTTATCGACTTACCTTAGAGAATTGTTCAGATAGTGCGGTTGTTTCATTTGGAGTGATATTCTCGAGTAGATTGGCTGAGTTGGGTTCGAGAACCTATATAGGACCTTATTCTATTATAGGACGAGCTAAAGTGATGGATGACACATTGGTTTCGAGTCGGGTCAGCTTGCTTTCGGGAATGAAACAACATGGCCATGCTAGGATAGATATTCCTATTCGGGAGCAGCAAGGGGAATTTAAAACTATTTCAATTGGTGCTGGTTCTTGGATTGGTGAAGGAGCTATCGTTGGAGCAGATCTAGGAGAGGGGACAATTGTTTCTGCTGGTTCAGTCGTTGTCTCTAGTGTCGATGACTATTCAATTGTCCGAGGGAATCCAGCTGAGCTATTGAGAAAGAGAAGTTTAGACTGCTTGAGTGACTAGTGCTTGTCTTGATCATTGTAATAGTTGCTATACTTGTATCCGTGGATATAGCTAAGCAGATTCTTTTGTCTGGTGGTGTTTGTTAGGATGCAGGCATCTGGTTCCGATCCGGTATTTTTCAGGCGGTCGACAGCCTCTTTTATCATTTCTCTTGGTGTCACGTCCGCTTGAACTAAGAATAGGACTACATCTCCATGCTTGCCTAGTGCCTGAGCATCTGAGGTAAAAAGAACTGGTGAGGTGTCGTAGAATATAAAATCAAATTTCCCCGTGATTTTCGAAGCGAGTGAGGTCATTTCCTTTGAGTTTAGAAGCTGCGCTGGATCAGAAGACTCGCTACCTGCGGGCAGAACAAAAAGATCTCCGTGTCTGGTTTGTTGAATTGCGGACTCGAGACTGTTTGATTCTGAAGTAGTTAAGTCGGTAAGCCCTGGGGATTGATCGAGGTCGAATACTTTGTGAATACTAGGTTTCCGTAAGTCTCCGTCAACAATCAACACCTTTTTCTTGAAAGTCTTGACCATCACAAGTGCTAGGTTACAAACAGTTGTTGTTTTACCCTCTCCTGGCTGTGAACTTGTTACCACTGCTGATTTAATGGGTGCCTGGTTTCTCTCACCTAAGAGTTTCGAAGCTAAAGATTTATACTGTTCACTAGAGTAAGAGTTTGGTTCCTCTTCACAGATAAGTCTTGTCTCTGTAGGAATCTTCGACCGAAAAGAATCGATAAATGCACAAATGTTCTGAAATTGCAGCATATTTTCCTTAGATAATAGTATTGGAAAGAAGATGACCAAACACAAGACAAAGGGCCATTAAGCTGACCGGCTCTGAGGGGTCTACTTGATCAATTCTGTAGGTATCGACTTCGCTGTGGAATTTATCAATTGAACCGATTACTGGAACTCCGATAATAGCCTGAAGCTCAGCAGGGGAATCAACTGAAGTGTCCATAGACTCTATTAAAAAGACGATTCCCATACCTAGGCCGAGTGAGAGAATCGCTCCCATTACAAATAGGCTTAAATGTGCATAAGGTATCGGAGCATTTGGGAGGTATGGTGGGTTTTCGATCGTAATTTTTAGTCCCATTTCACCAGCACTTGCTTGAGCGAAACGACGAACCTCTTCAACTTCCTGGGCGGCATTGTTGTAGGCCTGACTTTTTACATATTTTTTTTGAATTAATTCCTCCAAGCGGGATTTTTGCACAGAGATTGAGTCTAGTTTGCTTCCAAACGAGTTCTTTTGAGAACGGATATCTTCTTGATAACTCTCGAGAACCTTGATCTTATCTTTGATTGATTCGATCTCCGAGGCCTTCAATCCTAAATCCTTTTTAATTTCTTTCTCAATTGAAAGTCTGTAGGCACTAAGACCTCCCTTTTTATCGGTATTTTGGAGCTCCTCAAGACGTGTTTTGGAGAGTTTTTGCAAATTTGCGATCTCTGCTTTTACGGTCCGCTGTTTAGGATGCGCACTTTTAAAACCTTGAGATGTTAGAATATGTAGCTCCTTCTTCTTCTCCAGAATTGAAGCTTCAAGTTGGTTGTAAAGAGTATCATTCTGATAGTCAATTTGATTTTGTGTTTCAGAACTATTCTCAGACTTGAGATACTCTTTGTTTTTAAGTTTTTCTTCTAGTCTTTGAAACTCTTTTTCCTTAACGTGTAGATCGAACTCTAATTGAGGTAGAGATTCCTTAAACTTGAATGAACGCTGCAGACCCGAATCTAAATCAGGGGTCAAAGAGCTCTGGGTTACGGAATCTATTGCCCCAACATTTGCGGCGGCACCTACTAGTGGGGCTAGACCGTTTTTAAGCCTCAACATTTCTTGATCGATATCAAGCAGTTCGGTTTTTAGCCCAGCCATACTTGACTCAAGAAAAGCAATGGATTTTTGAACACGGTCTGAAGTGATATTTGCGTTATCTAGAATCGTATTGATAGTGGCTTTTACTACACTATGGGCTTCCGCTGCATCAGAGGCAGTATAGGAGATGACAAGGGCACGGAAATTGTCCCGTCTGAAGGAAAGTTTGAGTCCGTTTTTCGCCCCGAGCTTACTGGCTTTTGCTTTAAATAATTTTCTTTGTTTTTTTGGATTAATCTTGGGATAGGCTTTAGCGGTAATAGTCTCTAAGGTTTTACCGTATTTAAGTGATGCAACTAGATCTTGAACGTCTCGTTCAAAAGGACTGAGAGCGTTATTATTTCGTTGAGTGAAAAAATACTCGGTTTGGAAACTTATTGTGGCAGCGCTTTGGTATAGTTTTTTATCGAAAGTGTAAATATAGATACCTAGAAGAGTAATTACTAGGGGAACAAATAATAACCACTTATACCGAAGTGCGACATTTAAAAGGGAGCTTAGTGTATTCTCTTCGTAGTTGGCCATAGCTTGTCCGGCTCACCTCGAGATTACGTTATTTTCTATATTGTTGCCGGTTCCAATGAAACTATTGATGGCACTAATACTGTGCTCCTCTATGAAGCGTCCCGATTTACTTGGAACCCAAATAATGTCCCCATCTCGAAGTTTAATATCTTGAGTGTTTCTCAAAGTTAAATCTTCAAAGTCGACGGACATGACTACCTTCTTGCCGAATTCTAATTCACGGTATATCTCAATATTGTGAATGTCGGCGGAATAAGTTAGACCCCTTGCTGCAGCAAGTGCTGAGAAGAGTGTCGGTTTTACATTTGCAAAATTCTGGCTGTTTCCTCCAACAGCAAAGGATCCTCTTCGTTGTACTTCACCGTAAATTTGCACCATTCCTCTAGGAGGGAAGTATATGGCGTCTCCAGGTCGTAATGGAACATATAGTGGTGGTTGACTATTTCCTCCAAAAAGTTCCTCAATATCAATTTGAATTCGCGAATTGGGATGATATTTTTTTTGAACGGATATATTGTTTAGTCTTCCTTTTGGAGCACCGCATGTTTTGAGGGTTGCTTGGGACTGCCCATTCTTATCATCTGTTTGATTAATTGATTGTTTTTTTGCGCCACAGTAGGAATTGGACTGGCCAACATTGGTCCTACGTGCCTGCCGAATATTGTCTCGTGATGTTAGAGAGTCGTTGTAAAGAGCTCCGGCTGGGTAAAGATAGATAACACCCTTAGAGGAAAGAAGAGTTGGATCTCCTATCTCAATTAATAATTCAACTAGCGAATAGTTTTGTCGTTTTAGTGGATAGGTACGATTTGAGCGACGACTGTTGCTCGAACCATGCGATCTATCATCACCATGAAGGGTATTACCTAGTATCCAAACTTTTTGAGAATCGTAGTTGATTACTTCCACATGAACTTGCGGCTCTATAACGTAATTCTCAGCCTGGGCTTTTACTTTATTTAGAAGTTGGCGTTCGGTCAAACCTTTGACCTTTATGGACCCTACAAATGGGAGTTGAATTGAGCCGTTAGCGAGAACTGTATATTCTTTACTGATTTCTTCGAAGTTTTTAACTTCTATCTTAAGACGATCTCCAGAACCGATACGATATGTGTTGTCCCAGGATGTTGGAGAACTAGCCAAGCGATTGTCGATTAGTCGTTGTAGACGAGTTCTTTGCTCTTGGTCGTATAGGTAAAATGCATCAGGACCCACATATTCGATCGCTGGATCTTCACCGTAAGGTTTGTTTAGTTCAAAACGGGCAGGAATATATCGCACGCAAGAGCCTGCGAGAATCAGGGTAAATGACGTTAGAATTAGTATTCGCTTACGCATCAAAAGTTTGGATTGAGATTAAAACCTGTCTAGATTACTATTACCTCTAGAATTAGATGCCTGATCTTTAGAGAAAGTTCTTATTAATATGATTGTTTTCAAATGAACTTTTCCTCGGCTAAGAGGAGTTTAGAGAAATTAGCGTTGAACTTTAGTTGTTGAACTAAAAATGCCTGAATCTAGAGAGATTTTTAATTTGAGCGAAGTTGATAAAAATAATGCTAATAAAGGAGCCTTGGAAGAATTTTTTTCTGAGCAGAGCTTAGCCGATCGATTCTTGCTCGCCAGTTCTGGAGGGGAGAATAGTATTGCTGAGAGTAAAGTACGTCTTCAATTGCTGAGATACCTTAGAGAGCTTTGCAATCTTTTTGAGGCGATCAATGTTGATTTTCTCCACATTAAAGGTTTCGCAACGGAAAAAGCTTTTTATAACGATGCAGAGGCTCGAAGATTTTCCGATATTGATTTATTGATCCCAGCACTGGAGGTTCCTAAGGTGCTTGGGGTTTTAGAAGAGCTCGGTTTTCGTGTTCAGCCTAAACTTTCAAATAGGCAACTTCAACAAGAACTGGGGACTCAGCATGCGATTGCCCTCGTTAGTCCTGATGGTTTGGAGCTGGATCTTCATTGGCGTCTAATCCAAACTCAGTATGGGATTATAGAACCAAATCCGGAATTGTTTTTTAGCTCCCCTAAGGTATACACACATCAGGGCCTTAAGTTTGCGACCCTGCAGGAGGATCTACATTTCTACTTCCTTTGTCTACATGCTTATAAAGACTTATGGCTCAACCTTAAATCGATTCTTGATATTTCGAAGGCACTCAATTCTGGGGCTGTTAATGTTGATGAAACGCGCAAGTATTTTTCTAACTCGGGCGCGCCCGATATTCTTGAAGTCTCGTTGGAAGTGGTCAAGAAAGTTTGCGGAACAGCTCCGCCATCAACCCTAAGTGAAAATGGCTCTAGAGTTTTTCAGAGTATTTTTCAACATCTACAAAATGAAACCGAGTTAGGAGAGCTTGAGAGTTTTAAGATTGAGCTTTTACTCCGCCCGAGCCTGGTGAGTAAATTAAGATATTTGAGGGGCAGATTGTTTGTGCCTCATGAAGAGGATTGGAGTTTCGCTATTCCGGATTCACTATTTTTTTTGCACTACATTACTAAGCCATTGAAAGTTGTAACTCGAGGTTTTAAGTCTTTCTTTTCATAAAACCTTTCATCAAAATGGTAAGAACTAATTTTTGCGACTTTAGTTACGTAAGCTCTTTAGCTAGCGTGTCAGGATGAGCCTGAAATGTTAATAATTTTAGGTGCTTAGCTCTAGTTGGCGATTGTCAGTATGGTGCAAGTTTTACGTAGCTGGTAGTTAACTCGACTACCAGTTTAGAGTTTTTTTATCAAAACGCTTAAGAGTAAAGGAATGGGAGAAGAAGCCAAATACATAGTCGCCTTGGATCAGGGAACTACCTCCTCGAGAACAATAGTTTATGATTCTCAAGGCAGTGAAGTTTCCAGAGCAACAGCACCCTTAGCAATTTCTTGTCCGCAAGATGGTTGGGTGGAGCAAGACGCCAATGAAATTTGGAGTAGTCAATTCAAAAGCTTTAAGATTGCTTGTGAGAAGATTGATTTAAATAATATTTTAGCTTTGGGAATAACCAACCAACGTGAAACAGTCGTTTGTTGGAATCCAAAGAGTGGGGAGATTCTTGCTCCAGCTATTGTTTGGCAGTGTCGCAGAAGTGCCAGTATTTGCGCCGGACTCAAAGAGTCTGGTTTTGAAAAAATTATAGCAGAAAAAACTGGATTGGTCGTTGATGCCTATTTTTCCGGATCAAAAATCGCCTGGCTCTTGGAGAACATTTCTGGCCTAAGGGAAAAAGTTGAAGCAGGAAATGCTGTTTTTGGAACCGTAGATTCTTGGCTAATTTACAACTTGTCTGGCAGAGCAGCCAATTCCTTATATACTGAGCCCTCAAATGCTTCTAGGACTATGCTTTATAATATCCTTACACATGATTGGGATCCTCAGCTCTTAGAAATGCTTAACGTGCCAATTGAATGTTTACCCGCTGTTGTGAAATCTTCGGGAACCTTTCCTGAGGCTGAGATTGAAGGAGTTAGGATTCCAATTACTGGAGTGCTAGGTGATCAACAAGCGTCTTTATATGGTTTGGGTTGCCTAGAGGTTGGTTCAGCGAAATGCACCTTTGGTACTGGAGCTTTTATGTTAATTAACAGTGGGGAATCTCCAGAATATTCAAGTTCAGGACTTGTTTCTACTGTGGCTTGGAAAGTTAATTCTGAAACTTGTAGCTATGCTATTGAAGGTAGCGTCTTTATGGCGGGAGCTCTAGTTCAATGGTTAAGAGATGAGCTAGGCTTTTTTGAATCATCCGAGGATTCAGAGGAATTGGCTTCTAAGGTAGATGATTCTGGTGGAGTAATTATAGTTCCTGCCTTTACTGGCTTGGGTGCGCCTCACTGGGATGACTCGGCTCGAGGTATGATTATTGGATTGACAAGAAAAACATCCAGCTCACACCTTGCTCGAGCAGTGCTCGAAGCTTTGGCACATCAGGTGGCGGACCTTATTGATTGTTTGCCTGCTGAGTCGGTCAAACAACTTCGCATAGATGGAGGTATGAGCGCTAACACTCTTTTTGCCCAAATTTTATCGAATTTGTGTAACATTGAAGTTTTGGTCTCTGATAACCTGGAGTCTACTGCCTTTGGAGCAGCTAAATTAGCGGCTGAGAGTGTGGGAATTTGTGGCGAAAATGGTAATTTCAATTCTTCCTCTGAAAATGCTAATTTTTTGAAACCCCAGCTCTCCAATGGCGAACTTTCCCGACAAAGACAACTTTGGTCTTCTGCTGTTGAGAGATCAAAGGG
>CALKYB010000189.1 GCA_938003565.1 uncultured bacterium | reverse complement strand
CCCAAGGAGACTTAAAACTAGAAATGATACGCTACAGAGAAAGTCCTCACCATAGTGAAAGAATCAAACTAAAAGATTTTATATTCACTACTACGGTAGAATAGAGCTCTATCTTCGAGAGACGGACCCGCACTAGCCAAATCTGCTAGTGTGGGTCAAGTATATACTGAAACCAAAACTTGAAAAGACCGTGTTTAGCGGAAATCTATAGTGGTTTCAGTAAAATTAGGCCTCGAATGCACCTTCTTCAAATTCAAAAATAATTTCTGGCAAGCTATTGTCATTCAAAAGCAATTCGTTGGGCTCGTTTGACTTAAGCAGAGCAGTTTCCCCGGCGAAGAATTTCCCCTGCTCCATATTCACTGCAAGTATTTCTATACTCGAGAATTTTCTATAGTAATCGACTCCTTTAGCTCCATGTTCGCTAGGGTTCTGAACAATTATAAAAGAATAAAGCTCTCCTCTCTTGGCAACAAAATCCGACAGTATTCCTGCAATCCGACTTTCATCCCCAGTATCTGGCTCGGCAAATGTCAAAACAACCGGCTCTACCACTTTAGTTTTCTTGACTCCTTGAATCTCTAACTCAAGACAACGCTCTATATCGTCTAGTGAATCTAGTGAATTACGGGCAGTCTCATTGAACGAAAACAATAAGGTTGGATACCCAGATTTCGCTAAAAATTGTGCAACGCCAAGACTCACTGCTCTTTGATAACCATCCTTATCAACACTTGAAACCAGCAAGGTTCGAGTTGAGTTTGCTTGGTCTATCGGGTTGAGTAGGGAGTAGCAATTCTTCCGAAGCGTTTCCTTATTCACTCGGGAGCGTTCCCCCCAGAGATTCTCACTCTCCCCCTGCCACTCAGATCCCACAAAGTTGAATGGTCTTACATCCAAACCTGGAGCACTTCTCTCAAGACTCCACTCCGGGATCGAGGAATAGGAAGCATAGAGTTCTTCTTGAGGTTTAAATGATTCTATTTCAATTCGCTCAGATAGAAGAACTTCTTCTTTACTGGATTCCGAACTAGAGACTTTAACAGTGGATATCTCCGCTAACTCTAAAGACTTTTCATCAAACTTCAGACGAACTATATTTATCCAGCAAGATTTCAAGTATCCAAGCAAACTCCAACCACAAACTGAAGCAAGTAGTCCCAAACCAATATACTTACTTAAGGTCTTAGTGGAGAATCTAATTTTTGGTTTAAAAGGCAGTGAAGCAGGTTTAGACACACTGTAGAGGGAATAGTTCTCAGGCACCAGTGATTGATGACGCTCTAGTTCACCGATTAAATTGACTGGAGCTTCTAGGCTACTCGAAACCACTCCGTCAATAGATATATCCTCAGCTTCAGGGCCAGTAGTAACCTTTGAGAGCTCAGATATCTGATTTGAAACCGACTCTAAATCGCTTTTAAGATCCTCTATTACATACTGTTTTCTTAGATCAAGCTCCTCAATTAAGACCTTAGTATCCTCCACTATGCCAACCATTTTGGGATGAGCAGGCCTTAGTAAACTAGACAACTCTAAAAACTGCTCATCCAAAAACTCCAATTTTAAACGCAAATCAGATACTCGAGCGTCCCTATTTATAGTCTCAGAAACATTTTCCTTCGCCAGCGCTTCAATTAGACGTAACTTCTCTCTTTCCAAAGTTTCTAAACGAATCCTAGCATCCTCGAAGTTAAGGTTAGAATGTTCCACACTTTCAACTGGAGCAACTTCTGAAAGAGATTCTAACTCTAATTTATTTTTTAGTTTTTCAATTACTTCTCGCCTATTAGAAACTTCGAAACCATGGAGAAACTCAACTATCTGAGTAGATAACAACCTAGCCTGCTTAGAAGCAGCTAAAGGCTCTTGGTCAGATACCTCCATCAATAATGTAAGCCTAGGGTCGGAAACAAATGACAGTTCGAAATCAAATTTTTGACCCGAGTCCTCACTTATCCTTTCCCTTAACTCAGACAATGCTTCTTGAAAATTATTGGAAGCAAATTCATCGTGTCCTGCAGCTCTTTTAATTTCAACTATCGATGAATAAACAAGTGGCTTGTTCATTTCGGGAAGCAGAAAAAGCAAAGCTCCTAGAACTGGACCAATTGCTAGCAAACAAGTGCGCAAATATTTAGAGCTATTTTCGTTAATCATCCAACCAGACCTTAATCTTTATAAATAGAGAGAACCTCAATCTATAAATTTAAGATGTAATTTGAATGACTTAGTTTCACCTAGTTCAACGAAACTGAGTGTTTAGGTGGGTAACTATACGCTTAGAATTAGTATCGCTCTATCAATCCCAGCTTCCTCCTCACAGCTCAAAACTAAAAAATACAGCGGAGGTGGCAAACAAACGTGGGCCCGAAACAGCCTACAAATCAGTGACAAGACGTAT
Organism: uncultured bacterium; assembly: GCA_938003565.1. Taxonomy (GTDB): domain Bacteria; phylum Bdellovibrionota_C; class UBA2361; order SZUA-149; family CALKYB01; genus CALKYB01. The sequence continues at coordinate 2,982 of CALKYB010000189.1, read as the reverse complement.
GAAAATTGTAAAACTTAAAAGTCGTCGCTCTTAGAATCGATTAGGACCCAACCCTTTAGAAAATCCCAGGCTTCATCAAGTGAAGCGCCCAGATAACCTCCAACCAAAACCAAATCAAGTCCAAGCCCTACCTCTAAGGGTGTCACATGACGCGCATCAGACTGGACGAAGTCCCCTCCTACTCCATATTCACTATCTCTTTCAATAAAAAATGGGAATCTTCTTCCTCGAATCCCTAAGCGATATGAGACAGGCTCTACATAACGATATCCTATCTGACCATAGCGACTTGCTCTTATAACGGCTCCGCCAGAAGAACCAATTCCAACATCGGCCCGAAAAATGTCGAAAAAATCAAAGGCTCGATTTGGTAAATAGAATAATACTTTATGCAGAATATCATGCTCACTTTCTGAAAACATTCCTGAGCGGGTCCGGCGATTGTGATGATCTAGCCGTTCATGTGACAAATCCTGCTCGGAACTAGCCTCAACACTACTAATGAGCTCCGCTTTTGGTGAAATTCGTTTCGGATACTTGTCAGTCCGGTACGCTCGTGAGGAAGATCCTAGGAACTTAGAACCCTGCAGTCGAGGTTCCTCTGAATTGCTCTCAGAAGAAATCGATATCGCCACACAAAATACAAACATTCTCAGAGCAAGACTATTGGAAAAAAGTCTGATAATTGGCATTACTGAATATCTCTCAATAAAATTAGTCATTAAATCAACTCAATACTCCCCTAAACATGCCTTCCGTACAAGAGGTTTATACCCATCCTAGTATAATTTCGGCATAGACGAACTTTCAAATCGATTGTCTTATGGCTTCCCTCTTTTCCAATCTGAACCCTGTAGATAATTAGCCTAACAGTAGATTTTAGAAGAGTCCGCAAATATCTTCTAAGCTCACTTAGAAAGCTCCTAAGAGGGAAAAGAAAAAACCGACAGATACAGCAATTTAGTGTTAAACTAAGCCTTGAACCTATGAACTTCTAATTCCTACACCAAAATGGGGCTTTGTGTTTTATTAATTACCTTCCCTTTCCCACCTTTAGCAGGAGGTGGGGTCTCTCGAACCTTAAACTTTATCAAACATTTGCCTGAATATGATATCAAGCCGATCATACTAACAGCGGAACTCTCTGAAGGGGATCGGAAACGACACACACTAGACTACGATCGACTCAAAGAAATACCGGAATCTCTGAAAGTCATAAGAACTTCTACGAATTTCCCATATCGCTTCTTCGAAAAACTGGAATCCAAACTACCTGAAAAACTTCAAAGTTATGCTCGGTTTTTTTTCTATCCATTTATGAACTCACACAAAGCGTGGTGGTCCGTTACTTCCTTCCTTGCCGCTCGTCGAGTTATAAAAGAACACAAAGTCGACTTGGTATACACATCAGCTTCCCCTCACTCTGTAATTTTCTTGGGTAGCTTACTAAAGTTGTCATGCAAGACGAAGCTGATTTGTGACTTGAGAGATCCCTACACCGACGGTTATCAGTGGCATTGGCCAGGAAAACTGCACTGGCAGGCGTCAAGATTATTAGAGAAAGTATGTTTTTCTATTGCCGATAAGATCATCGTCAACACAAACGAAGTTAAAAAGCTCTACATAAAAAGGGGCCTCAAATCGGAGGATAAAATAGAGGTGATAACAAATGGCTTCTAGAAAGCTTCTTATTGCCTATGCCGGACTGCTCGCAGATCTAGAAAGCTTCGAGAATAACTACAAAGAAAAGGAGTCTACTCTGAGCTGTATTCTCTCTTGGGTTCGATTTTATAAAGTAAGAAATATCAATCCTCGAACGAGAACCGGCTTTTATTTATTAAATGCCCTTGGTGAACTCTTAAAAGAACATCCAAACTTAGACGAGAGAATTTCGCTGCAGATTTGGGGAGACATCTACCCGGGAAACACTAAACTGGTTAGAAAACTCAATTTAGGCAATATTGTCTCTATTGAACCTTATTGCTCATTTGAGGAGACGAAATCTCGACTCCAAAAAGCAGATGTACTCTTTCTTCCTCTTGAGAGTGAGCTAAATGGTCAACGACCCCTAAATATACCTGGAAAACTCTTCGAGTATCTTAAGCTAGAAAAGCCCATTTTGGCTCTTTGTGGTGATTCCGATTGTAAAGATATTATCGAACGCGCGGGGGTAGGAATTTTTGCAAAAGCGAACGACATACAAGAAATAAAAATTGCTCTGCTACATATGATCGAAAAACGCGATGAGCTAAGCCAACTCTACAAGGCAGACCGAAAATGGATAGATGAACAATTTTCCGCGAGTTCCCTAACGAACAAACTAGCCCGTTTAATCACCAAAACTGCTAAATAAGAACTACCGGATAACCTAGGCGGGAAGAACAAACTCCACTTCCAAAACCTCATACTCCTTCTTTCCCGACGGTAGATTTACAATAGCAGCATCACCAACCGATTTTCCAATAACAGATCGAGCCAAGGGAGATGCATAAGAGATAAGCCCATTAGCTGCATCAGCTTCCTCGTCACCCACTATGGTAATCCTTTTCTCTTCACCCGAGTCCGCGTCCTCCAGCAGCACAGTAGCTCCAAAAACAACCTTCTCTCCTGAGAGTTTTGAAATATCAATCACCTGGGCAGTAGCAATTTTATTCTCAAGCAAACGTATTCTCGCCTCCAACATACCCTGCGCTTCTTTAGCAGCGTCATATTCGGCATTCTCTGAGAGATCCCCATGAGCCCGTGCTACCTCAATAGCTTTAGAGGCCGCATGACGATCATGGGTTTTAAGTTTATGAAGCTCCTCTGTTAACTTTTCATGACTCTGAATAGTCATAGGAGTTTTATCTGACATGACAGTAACTAGTCCCTATACGCTTAATCTATGCGGCAGAGAACAACTCTTGCTGCTCCCCGACAGTTTCATCAATACTAGCAATATACTCCTGCAAAGATTGAACCGCAAACTTTTCTCCACTAAGT
>CALKYB010000188.1 GCA_938003565.1 uncultured bacterium | reverse complement strand
GAGGTTAGTGATTTATTCTCTGAAGCCGGACTGACATTGAGCACATTGGGAAAAAGCGCAAGCACCGATAGCTTGTCTTTACTTTGGCACCACAAAGAGCTGGGCGATATACCTTATCCTTTTATTAAGAAGAATATTTTGGTGCGAGATCATGGATTGGTTAAGAATCCACCTATGCTGAAGTTGGTTTCGGCTGATGCTGACGGTGATAAAAAGTCCGGGCTTGAGGCCTTGCCGAAGCCTAAGTTCTTTCCGGACCTTTGGGTTGACATGTTGGCGAATCCAAACCTGGGTTCTAGGGAGCGGTTTACCTCTCAGTTTGATATTGGAGTTGGGGCTAACACTATTGTTAGAGATTCTAATGTTGCCACGTTGCTTAGAGTTCCTGCTGGGGAAAATTCAGAACCTTTGTCGCTTGGTTGTGCGTTTGTCTCTATGGCTCAGTATGTTGGCTTGGATCCATACTTATCAGCTGCTCATGCCTTCGCCAATGCTATGGCAAAATTGGCTTGTGTCGGAGCCAAGCCCGTTGCTTGCTCCTGTTCTTTTTCAGGTGGAGACCCCAAGTCTTTTCAGGATATTTCAAAAATAGCTGAATTAGTACGTTCGGTTTCGGATCTTGCAGATGAGACTAAGTTGCCATTTCTCTCCGGTGAAATGAGTGTTTTTAATGGCTCAGCGGGCAAACCTGCACCAGCTACCGCTGCCGTTGGGGTGTTCGGACAAAGCCGCAATACAGAAAATGCCTGTAATTCCTGGTTTAAGAGTTCTGGAGACAAGATTTTATTAATTGGCAGAACTATAAATCAATTGGGTGGGTCTGAGTATCTTCGTTATTTTCACAAGTCCAGTTTAGGCAGAGTGCCAGAGGTTGATATCAAGGTGTTACGAGAAACATCTGAGCTGGTTTCAGGGCTTGTTGAGGAAGGTTTGCTAAACTCAGCCATTTGTTTGGAGGAAGGAGGAATAATTCTCGGTCTTACTCGGTCTTCGGTTGCTGGTTCTTCAAATCTGGGAGCGAAGCTCGATATTTCTTTGTCGGATCAAGACCTCGAGGGAAGAGGATTTGAGGTTCACCCCGAATTTCGTCCTGATTATTTTCTTTTTGCGGAAATTCCCGGTCGTTATGTAATAAGTTGCTCTGAGGATAAACTTGTTGCATTGAAAAAGCGTATTTTGGATTCTAACATTGAAATCGAGGCTGAGGGGACTGTTGGTGGAAAGAATATAGAGATTCTCGGAAATCGTTTTGAGTCTTGTAAGGTTCCGCTAAAGACAGTTGCCAGTATTTGGAGTAAGAGTTTGGACTTTATGTGGAAAGAATAGGCCCCGGTAGAAGCCGAAATTATTTATGTCGATTTAGTTGTTTTTATTTGTATTGTTGGAGATGAGTATGTTTAGAGATAAAGATCGTAGAACCTTCCTTCGGGCTTTGACACTAGTCTTGCTTTTGGGGGTACTATTTACTAATCAAGTCTATGCCGATAAAGGGGCAGCAGTTGCAAACAATAAATTAAAAGGAAAAGTAATGGTTACTATTGAAACATCCAAAGGAACAATTAAGGGGAATTTATTTGCTGACAAGACACCGGTAACAGTGGCGAATTTTGTTAACCTTGCTTCTAGAGGATATTACGATGGACTAAAGTTTCATCGCGTGATTGCAAATTTCATGATTCAAGGTGGCGATCCTGAAGGTACTGGAAGAGGTGGCCCAGGATATAACTTTAAAGACGAGTTTGACGGGAGTTTAAAACACTCCAAGCCTGGAATTTTTTCGATGGCGAATGCTGGACCTGGTACAAATGGTAGCCAATTTTTCATTACTCATGTTGCTACGCCTCATCTTGATGGTAGGCATACTGTTTTCGGCGAAGTTACTGAAGGTCAATCGGTGGTTGATTCTATTGCCCAGGATGATGTGATTTCAAAGGTGACTATTGATGGAGATGTTGCATCGATTTTAGCTGGAGCCAAGGATGAGGTTGCGGCTTGGAATAAAGTGTTAGATCAAAAATTTCCTAAAAAATCCTAGTTTGCAAAAGCGCTTTTCTCTTCCAGAGAAAAGCGCTTTTAATAAACTTCCCCTAGGCTTTCTTGCCTAGAGCCTGAGCTACTACCTGCCAGGAGTATCCAACATAGGCATTTTCACCTATCAGCAATTGCGGAATTGCTCGGGTTTGAGTTCTTTTAGCAATTTTCTCAAAGATCTCGGCAGCTTTTTCGTCTTTCTCAATATCAACTTTAAGAAAGTCTATCGATCGACGGCCTAGATCAGACTCGGCTTGCCTGCATGCTGGACACCAGTCGGTAACGAAAAGAATGAGTGGAGTCTGGTCGTCCGAAATTTCACCCCCTAGGGTCGTAAGCATTATTCTAGCTTCTTTCATTGAAGTTACTGGGGTGCCTTTGCCAGAGGACTGACACGCGGAAAGTAGTAGAAGGATAAGTAAGAAAAATGGAGTTAATACTTTAAAGTATTTTGGATGAAGGTTCATATTTTCAAGACTCGAAAAGGTTCACGCCTTTTTGAAGACGCTTTAGGGATTCCTCAAAACCAAGAATGCACACTAGTTGAGGGATTGGCAAGCCCCCAGCTTTTCCAGACAATAGCATTCTTAGGGGTTGGCCTAGCTTTCCAAAACCAACTTCATGCTTTCTAACTGTTTCTTCAATTAACCTCTCGATTGTCTCGTCACTGGGTTCTGATAGAGCGTCAAATTGTTCTAGGAAGTCTCTAAATACAGGAGCTGATTCTGGTTTAAACATTTTTTTAATTTTCTTATCCTCTAGGTCAATCGCTGGTGTGTGTCCAATAAAGCGTGCTCCCTCAGCGATTTCC
>CALKYB010000187.1 GCA_938003565.1 uncultured bacterium | reverse complement strand
AACATCACCAGGATATGCTTCACGCCCTGGAGGTCTTCTAAGTAAAAGAGAAATAGCTCTGTAAGCTACGGCGTGTTTGGACAAGTCATCATAAACAATCAGAGCATGTTTTCCGTTATCTCTAAAATACTCACCCATTGTGCAGCCCGCATAGGGTGCAATAAAAGGCAGCGGGGCTGGCTCACTCGCAGAAGCAGAAACAATAATCGTGTGATCTAAAGCTCCTTCCTCTCGAAGTTTCTCAACCACCTGAGCAACACTCGAGCGTTTCTGACCAATAGCGACATAAATGCAAGTTACGCCTTTGCCTTTCTGGTTGATGATGGTGTCAATCGCGACTGCTGTTTTTCCAGTCTGTCTGTCACCAATAATCAATTCCCGCTGACCTCGACCAACCGGAACCATCGTGTCAATCGCTTTAAGGCCAGTTTGTAGCGGCTCATGAACACTCTTACGTTGCATTATACCAGGCGCTTTAATTTCAATTCTTCTTGTTTCTTTCGCAGCAATCGGCCCCTGACCATCAATTGGCTGCCCGAGGGCGTTAACCACTCTTCCGACCAAAGCCTCACCCACAGGGACTTCAGCAATCTTTCCAGTTCGCTTAACAATGTCACCTTCTTTAATAGACGAAGTTTCGCCCATCAAAACAGCTCCGACATTGTCTTCCTCAAGGTTTAGCGCAATCGCCATAACCTCTCCTGGGAATTCCAGCAGCTCACCAGCAGCAACTCCTTCTAGGCCATGTATTCGAGCAATACCGTCTCCAACTGAAAGCACCGAACCAACTTCAGAGAGTTCAATCCCTGCGTCATAGTCCTTAATCTGCTCTTTTAGGATGCGACTAATCTCTTGAGCTTTGATTTCCATTTGTTTCTCCGACTAAAAATTGCCTTTAACAGGTCTTATGGGTAAAATTTTGTTACTCTATAAACTTATCTAAAAAATTCTCTAACGATATTATGAGGCTAGTCCTCTCTCCAAACGAGTTAGCTGACCATCTAGCGAACCATCCAAAACTTGACCTGAGTATTCAATAACCATTCCTCCTAAGAGGGCCGGATCCACTTCCCAGGTAAACTCTGGTAAACCACCAAGTTTCTTACTAATTGCTGATTCAATATCCTTAACTTCTGAGTTATCAATTTTGCGGGCCGTTTTAACAGCCACACGCACCACCGAAGCATCAGCATCAGCCAAAATAGAAAACGCTCTTGCTATCTCTGGCAGATACGATAATCGATCCCGCCTAAACAAAAGTCTCACAAACCCTAGTGCTGATTCACTTAACCCCAACTCTTTAGAAACAGCATCAAGCGCGTTTGCTCGCTGTTCACGAGCAAACATAGGACTTAACATAATCGAAGACAATTCAGCGTCGGTCTCCCAAAGCTCGGCCACCTTCTCTAGCTCACCACCTAACTTTTGTGCCCCAGTAGTCCCCTTGCCCGAACGCTCTTTCTTATCAAGAGACGAGAGCAAAGCCCTTGCATACCTACCAGCTAGTCTTCCTGTCTTCTTTGCCACTCTACGAATATCCTCTCTAATATCCTAAAAATCTAGCCTTAAACTCTAGCTACCGACCCTTGGGTCGCTTCGCTCAAGAAAGTCTTAAGAGCTTCATCCCGAAGCCGTTTATCATCAGCCGCTGAAATACTTGAGAGCTTTCCTCTAGTTTTTTCAACCGCAAGTCCCACAACCTCTTCACGAAGTTTTTTAGAAGCTTGCGAGAGCTCGGTGTCTACTTGTCTGTCAGCATCTGAGGAAATTCTAATGCCCGAAGTGCTTGCGTTCTCTAGTACCAATGAAGATTGCTTTCGACCTTCTTGGTCATATCGAACAAATAGGTCTTTTTTAACCTTCTCAAGATCATCTAAACGAGCTTTTAGGCCTTCATACTCATGCTCCGCCTCCGCGAGAGCCTTTCTTGAGCTGGCTATATGATCAGAAATACGCGCGGCTCTTGCTCGTAGTTCCTTAGCTCCAAACTTTTTATAGACCCATACGAGCAAGGCAACAAAAAGTGAAAAGTTAATGCAGGAAAGCATTAACATCGTTTTAGGGTCGCCCCCTCCAGCCGCGAATGCTGTTGAAGGAAATATTACCAAAAAAATTAGTTTTGATTTAAAGCTCAAAAATAACGGGGTTTCTTGCCTCATTAAGTTAATTTCCTAAAGATATCTAAAAAATCGTTATACCCAGAAAGCTCCCAATTGGCTCCTAATGAACCGTGGGCTCCTTTCCAGATGCACCTTTGCCAACTACTTGGGTGTATAGAATGTCAGACAAATCATCAACTTGACTACTCAACTCAACTCGAGCCTTTTCGCTCAGAGCCAAAATTTCTTTTCTACCTGCTTCCAACTTAGCTTCAGCCTCTACTTCAGCCTTAGAAAGCATTTTATCCGCTTCTTGTTTTGCCAATCCTAATTGCTCTTCACGATGCTTAACTCCTTCAATTCGAGAGTCATGCAGTTCAAGTTCAATGTCAGATGCAATTCTCTCACTTAGAGCTTTGGTTTCTCGAGCCTTTTGCGAATCACCAACGGTACGAGCTTCTCGATCTTCAATCAATTCAAGAAATGGCTTTACCATTCCGACGCCGACAAATCTCCAAAGAAAAAGGAAAATGCCAGCAGAAACAGCCATGTGAATGAAATGAATTGATTCGAGCTCCATACCAGTCCTTTAAATACCAAGTCTTTTAAAATGGTAGAAAAATACAATCTAAAAAGTTACAGAGACTTAGACCGATCTTGGTCTAGTCTATTTTGAGGCCACGATATAAAAGTATCCAAGCTAAATAAAGCCTAGAGGAGATAATATCTGGTCTTTTTGCACCTCTTATCACTATTTAATAGTCGGGCGTCAAGATCAGTGAAAAGTGAAGAGGCTAGAGCTTGAATTCTTGAGTAATTTCAAATACTTAGTTGCGCCATCTTGTCGGGGGTTAACAAAAATGTTCGTAGTAGTCCGATCAAATCTTAGGGGAACCTTTAATTCTGCACAATTCTAACTATTTTACTGTGCTAAGACTTTCACACCTTAATTCACAGAACGACTCCACAACCAACAGTGCTCATAGACTCTACCCGATACCTAACTAGACTTTAACCTACAATTTACGTATGCTTTTATTCTATCCCGTTCTCTTTTAATTCTGCTTTTTCTCGTAGATAAAAATAATTTTCCCTTGAGTCGGTTAAACACCTAGATCTTTACGGCCTAGCAGTATGCTTAATTTCCGCCCCAAGGGAGGGTTAAAGGTTTTGCCCTAAAGATCATGATAAATAAGAGGACAGGCTTATGGATCAAAATACCGAAAGTCGTGTTGAAGGGTCGGTAATAGAATTCAGGGGAAGATTCGAACACGAAACGTTTGCTCTTATACATCGAAAAACTGATCGATTTATGGTTGGAGTATTGGAAACTAATGGGACAGTTAAAATAATTTACCGCTCTACGAAGGAATCGAATCGATGGCAAACAGAAAGCCTAGACCGTAAATATATTGAGGTAAATCGAATATCTTGGCGCTCAGACACCCTAGGATTTTTGATGTTGAAGATCCTAAGCTCGGAGAAAGTTAGCGAGAAACAACGAGAGTATTTTCTTCCCCTCAACCCCAACCTGCTTAAAAGAGGGCCGGAGAAAGCCTTTGGACTGTTCATGAAACAGGTGTTGACCCCAAGTCTGAAGATTCTCTACGGAGATGCGAAGGAGAGACAGGAACTCGAAACTGATTTTCCTGCGGGCAAATTTAATTTCAAGGCTTCAGAGGGTTACTTTTCTGGAGAAATTGACTCTCATCAAGGGAAGACCATCTTAGAACTCCCGGCTCAGTTTTCACTAGAAGACCTCTGTCGTTTTGCCTTCTTTTTTCTTCGTAGTCCCCTCTTTGAAACTATGTCTTTCCACGTTTCCGGACTTCTTTTGCCGGAGGAAAGATCTGGACTTCCTTTACCGGAACAAGCTTCAGATGAAGATCTTCCCAATGGTGTGGCTGCCTTCCTCAATCAAATTAAATAAAAAGTTTTAATTTTGTTTTTACCCTCCCTAAAAAATACAACCTTTGGACACCATAAAACCTCAATTACCCCTCAAAAAGTTATGTACTGAAACCACTATAAATTTCGGTTAAATATTGACCTCTCAGACTCAGGTTTCAGTATATCCGAGCGTGAGCGAGGTAGCCAACACATATACCCTGCCAAAGAATACTGTGAAGCGAAGCTT
>CALKYB010000186.1 GCA_938003565.1 uncultured bacterium | reverse complement strand
GATTAGCTCTAAATTTAGAGGGAATCTTGTGGGGAGGGGCGTAGCGAACAGCCTAGAGACTGCAACCGGTATTAGAGTTTAGTGAGGGCGTCTTGAGGACGCTTTACCGTTTCTTCTAGGGTCGGCTACTCCAATCAACTTGCCATTAGATTCTACCCCAATGGCGGAGACATTTCCAACCAAATAGGCACTTTCTTTAATCTGTTGTCCTCGAGATGAAAGTGAGCGTATTACTTCTTTTGGAAAGCCACCCTTCTCCAAAAAAAGTGTGGGTGGTTGCCACTGCTTGTGGATTCGGGATTGAGCTACTGAATCTTTCAAGTTCAGATTGTAGTCCAGTCGGTTTATTAAAGTTTGGGCTACTGCACTAATAATTCTGGGTCCTCCTGGACTTCCCAGCACTAGAAAAGGATCCCCGTTGGCCGTTACAATCGTTGGAGACATACTGCTAAGCGGTATTTTGTTAGGCCCAGGATAGTTCGGGTTTCTGCCTACTAAACCAAAAGAGTTGGCTTTATTTTTTGGCCTAGAGAAATCATCTAAGGTGTTGTTAAGAAAAATTCCTGTACTCTCTGCTAGTATGCCAGAGCCAAAATATAGATTTATACTTTGTGTTGAGGAAACAACATTACCCTCTCTATCAATTATTGAAAAATGAGTGGTACTGGTTGGTAGTGGTTCGACTTCCGAAAGAGTCTTTTCCATCTTAGTTTCCTCGAGGCTAATTTTTCTCCCGAGTTTTTTGATATGTGAATCTGAAAGTAGGTTATATTGATCAATTAAAGTGAAACTGGGATCCCCTAGCTTCAAGGCTCTTTCTTTGAATGCCATACTCATCGATTCAGCAAGTAGGTGAAGTTCGGTGGAGGGGTTGCGGTTTGAAAGTTTAGATAGCTGTAAGTCTCTAAGCTTCAAAATCTGTCCAAGTACAATTCCAGCAGAACTTGGAAGCGGAGCCGTATGGATCTTAAAACCCTTGTAGGGAAAAGATGCAGGTTTTCTAGAGACGGCGCGATAGTTTATAAGGTCATTTTCGTCTAAGACACCCCCGTGCTTTCTTGTCGCTTTTACTATGGCTTTAGCTATTTTCCCCTCGTGAAGTGCAGCGGATCCATGCTCTGAAATGGCTCTTAGAGTTTGGGCAAGTTCTTGGTTGATGAAATAGCCTTTTTTTATGAGTTTTGGCTCAAGACTAAATCCAGCCTTTTCTGTAGCCAGTTTGATTGCTTCGGAAAGGTGAGGGTAAACAGGGAAACCGCTATTTGCCAGCTCTATTGATGGTTCAATAAGCTCTGACCAACTTAGCTTTCCTGATCCATATTTTTTGTAAATGTCTTCTAGTCCTTTAGTTAATCCGGGTACTCCAACGAGAGCTCCTTTGTGAGCCGAGTCTTTGATTGAGACTTGATCCAGCGAGTTCTTTTGTGTTTTTCGTGGGGCTTTTTCTCTAGCATCTAAAAATTGAGGATTGATATCTCCAGACTCCTTAAATAAAAAAAACCCCCCTCCACCTATTCCAGTGGAGTGTGGTCTTACAACTGAGAGAGCAAACGAAGTTGCAACAGCCGCATCAAAAGCGTTTCCACCAGCTTCCAAGATGTCTATGGCAATGTCAGTAGCTTCCTTATTTTCAGTCACTACCATTTGTATATCAGACTCAGCATACTGCTTTGAGTTTAAGTTGTTTCGATCAAAGAATTGACTCGAACAACCTCCAAAGAAAAGCAGGCAAGTTAGGGCTAAGCTATATATGGCTAAACTGCATTTGGAAAAGTTTTGCATAGTATCCGTCTTTTTTTAATAGCTCTTGATGATTACCTTTTTCTACTATGCTCCCGTTCTTTAGGGCAATGATTTGGTTGGCATGTTGAATAGTCGAGAGTCTATGGGCTATTACGAGAACAGTCTTGTTCTTGAGGATTGTTTTGGTTGCTTCTTGAATCAGTTTTTCGCTTAATGAATCCACTGCTGCTGTCGCTTCGTCCAGCACAACAATCGGAGCATTCCTGGCGAGAGCCCGAGCGAAGCTTATTAGTTGAGCTTGTCCAGAGGATAAGCCATGAGAGCCGGAGCTCAGTTTGGTTTGGTATCCCAGAGGAAGATTTTTTAAGTACTGATGTATGCCTACGAGCTTTGCTGCGGACTTACATTCTTCGAGAGTGATTCGTGGATCTCCGAGAGAAATATTAAATTCTACTGTGTTGGTAAAAATTTCTATATCTTGAGTTACTATAGAGATCTGAGAACGGAAGCCGTTGAGATCAAACTCCCGAAGTTCTTTATCTCCATAGAGTATTTCACCCTGGTAGTTGGTGTAGAGTAATGAGAGTAATTTGGAGATTGAAGATTTACCCCCTCCTGTGGGGCCAACTATCGCTACAACCTCGTTAGGCTTTACCTCAAAGCTTATATCATTCAGAATTTGTTTGTCTTCAAAACCCGGGTAAGCGAAGCTTATTTTGTTGAATCTAACTGTTTCTAGTTTACCCTCAGGGATATGACTTCCTGCTTGAATTTTGGTGTTTATTGAGAAAGAATCAAATATATTTTCTAGGGCTGCGAGAGCGGCTTGAAGAATTGCAAACTTACTTGAGAGCTCCTTGAGTGGTTGAAAAAATTTTCTTATATAGTCGATAAAGGCTACTAGAAGGCCGAGGGTAACACTGCCGTCTATAAAGTTCGAAAAGCTAAACCAGATTACTAGACCTATGATAATAGAGCTTGAAGCATCCATTATTGAGTAAAGCAGTGAATCGAAAGCGATAGAGCCCATATTTGCTTTCTTGTAAATGTTATTCTCTTTACTAAAGGCTTTGTAGTTTTTCTCTTCTCGAAGATAGAGTTGGACGATATCGTAGCCAGAGAGCTGCTCTTGCAAGTAAGAGTTGAGTTTCGATACTGAGTTTCTGATTGAATTGTAGTAAGTCCGAAGCTTCTTTTTAAAGAAATTCACTATTAGAAGAATTG
>CALKYB010000185.1 GCA_938003565.1 uncultured bacterium | reverse complement strand
GAGCGGATTCTGCAGCCGCAATGTAGTTCAACGTGGAAACTAGACCTCTTCGCTAAAAGGATTGTTTGGTAGGCGAGGACTAGCGAAAAACTTGTTCCTATTTTCTCAGCCTGAACTAACTCTCTAGTCGCTAGTATTTTTTATATAAAAGTAGAGTGGCGGATGCGGACACTCCTTCGCCGCGGCCAACAAAGCCTATCTTCTCGCCGGTAGTGGCTTTAATTCCAATCTGAGACTCTTCACAATCTAAAATCGATGCCAAAGAGGTTATAATTGTTGCTATATGGGGTTGTATCTTAGGTGCTTGTGCGAAAACTATTGAATCCAAGTTTACTAGCTCCCAACCAAGCTTCCTTGTCTCACGCCAAACCCTATCTAGCAGATTCTTACTGCATGAGTCCTTATATGAGGGATCCGTATCAGGGAACCACTGTCCAATATCACCTTGGGCTGTAGCCCCAAGTATCGCATCTATTATTGCATGAATTAGAACATCAGCATCCGAGTGGCCGTCTAAACCTTTATCAAAGGGAATAGTAACACCCCCAAGAATAAATTCACGTCCCTCAGAAAGGCGATGAGTATCATAGCCATGGCCTACCCTGATATTTTTTAAATTAATCTTGCTCACCTAAAAAACCATAAGCTTTGAGGTTTCTAGTAATATGAGTCAAAGCTAGAATCTTTGGAACATAGTCCGAGGTTTCTTTTTTCAAAAGACCAGACCTAGCAAGTGTGAAAAAATCTTTACTTCCTGTTTTTTTCATAGACTTTCTAATCCTGCCAGGACCAGCATTATAAGCTGCCATCGCTAGTTTCCAATCTCCAAAATCCTTGTAAAGATCCTGTAAGTGATCCACCGCAGCTCTGGTTGCCATCTCGGGACTGTATCGATCATCAAAAAATCTAGAAACCCTAAGCCCATAAGCTCGGGCGGTAGCTGGCATAAACTGCCAGATACCAGCTGCTCCGGCATGGCTTTTTGCATACTGCTTAAAGCAACTCTCAGCGAAGGCCAAATTCAGCAACTCCAAAGGCATGTTTCTTTTGATAATTTCTTCTCGAAGTAACTCCCCAAAGGTATTCAATCTCTCTAAACCCTGAGTTACATACTCTCTATCTTTCTTGGTATAGTGGTGAACCATCCTCAACACCTCAGGCTCTTTGGGAACCTCAATGTTAGGAAAGTAAAAATGTTCATCCGACCCCGGCTCATGTCGGGCAGATTGATAAAACTCCTCCAAAGCCTGCTCCCCTGTGGCGGTAAGTCCAAAATCCCCATTAGACATACCATCAGTAACCCTAACACAGCCCACAAAATGGCTCATTATCAAGGCGAGTGAGAGCAGCCGGATAACACTAAATCTACATGAAGCAAATCTGAGTAGAAGACGAATCATATAACACCCGAACTTAAGAGCAGTTTCAAAGCCGTACTCGCGGACCAAGGTCGAAAAAGCAGGCGAGTCTATGTCGTTGAAATTATTACATTTTTCTGAAAGAAAACTATATCATCAGAAAAAGTGTAACATATTCCAAAAAAAAGATAATAACACCCTTACATACCTGCTAGGAAGAGACGGATTATTGAATAATCCAAAGCTGGCAACGGTCTGTGTCGTATTAAACTTTTAAGGCATTATAGTATGGGTAGAGAAGAGTTTCAATTGTTGAAAGACGGTGTAATTAAGCGAAAGGCAAAAAGAAAAGTTGGCCTTTTCATAGATGGATTGGGACTTGATCGCGCGACCCGACGGCTGGACAAAAAAGTTGATTTATCTCGACTCGTAGCCGGACTCACCTCAGGCATCCAACCTGAAGTCGCTCGTTACTACACCCTAATTCCTAACGAGGACGATGCACGCCAATTCTCCTTTTTAGATGCTGTAGAACGGGCTGGTCTAGAAGTAGTTGTAAAACGACTTCCTCCTAAGGGAGTTAAGAGACAAGTTTCTATGGACGTTCACATTGCAACTGACTTAATAGCTTTTGGATACGGACAGTTTGAAAAAGTTCAAGAAGAGGAAGCTAAAGTAGCGAACGCTAATCCAGCTGACAATGTCTCAAAGATTTCACCTGTAAAAACCGAGCGAAGTATCAAAAGAATGGCTAATGTAGTCTGCCCTACTCGCGAAGTTAGTTATGCAATCTATATGTGTAACCAATTTGGAGTTGAAACTTCTCTCTCCGACTTCGGCCTTTATGGCACTTCAACTGGTTGGAGAGGGGTTGATCGATGGGTTGATCTTTCTACCTCAGAAACAATTTGGCGTGACTAAACCATTTTCTTAACAACAAGAGAAAACTCACCCATCATTCTCTAAACTATCCAATGCGGCCTGGAATCTAGAAGTCAGAATATCTAGTGGCTCCAGGCCCACCGAAACTCGAACTAAATCTCGAGAGACCCCACAGCTCTCAGCCCAGGCTAGCTCATGGTAATGGGCTAGCAGCGTATAAGGACAAACAATAGTAAATACCGTGCCTAAACTAGGGCCTTTGCAAAAATCTAGTGAGTCATAAAATTTTTGGGTAACCTGCTTTGCGTTCCGAAGTTTGATAGAAAAAAGACCTCCATAAGCCCCCGTGTCTTTTCGCACCGAATCAAACCGGTGTTTTCCATCTAAACCCGGGTAAAGGACGGTTTCAACCAAAGGATGTTCTTGAAGCACTTCTACCAGTGCTTTGGTAGATTCTTGTATAGAGACAAGATTTTTTTCGTAATTGCGAGAGTTTTTTTCAAGAACAATGGCATCTCCCCCAAACAACAAATCTTCCTCTGCCTGTTGCTCAACTTTTTTTTGCAGATCCAAAAAGCTCGGGGAGTTCGGATTGACTACTAAGGAGCCAGCCATCACATCCCCTACTCCGGAAAAATACTTAGTTAAACTGCTAACTACTATATCCGCATACTCAGAAAGATCTAAATTAAAAAAGCTTCCAATGGTATCATCAACCACTAAAGGCACCCCATACTTCCGAGCGATTTTGGAAATTCGAGGCAAGTCTACTACTGCTAGAGTCGCATTGGTTGGAAATTCCACAAATACTGAATCTACTTTTTTACCAGCAACCAAATCCTCGATATACGAATAATCTCTCCGATCATCATTTCCAGGACTACCAATCTTAGAAACCAAATAATGATTTGAACAAAATTTCTCAATCAACTTGAGAGAATCTACATAAGGAAAACCTACTTGCAAAATATTGGATCTAGTCAAATCTTCACTAACAGACCGTAAAGCTAAAAAGAAAGAAGCCATTCCACTGGGCGAAAGAAAAACATTCTGCTCAGTGGTGTTTTTACTATATCTAGAGATTCGTTGACGAATAAGCCTCCGAGCATTATCTGCAGCCGCTAAGTCAAACTCAGGTTCCAAAATTCTTCGTGAAGAAATTATTTCACCAGTATGCTGCCAATAGTCCTTAGCTAAACTATAGAGTGAGGAATCAATGAACAAAGCCCAAATATCATGTTCAATTCTTTGAATCCGACCTTGCTCAGAAAGATACTCCAAAGCCCTTAGTGCAACTCTCTCTGAAGGAAAGCAAAAACAAACCTCTCCTTCTTTCCCAAACATCTCCAACTGAGCATTAAAATAATTCTCCAAGCTTCGATGAATGAAAAATCTGGGATAACCGGTCTGCAATTTATCTAAAACCTCAGAGTTTCCCTCTTCGTAGCCATGGACGTGCTCCATCAAAGGCATTGCAACTGAGACTGCGTGAGAGCTCTCTGGCATCGCCTGCCCCAAATCACTAGGCCTCGACGCCGGGTTCTTTAAAAGATCTCTCATTTCCTTTTAGCTTAAGGCTCGCTTTAAATCAGCAATCAAATCATCGATATGCTCAATACCAATTGAAAAGCGCACAAGGGAATCCGTAATTCCAACGCTCTCCTTTACTTCTTTTGGAACCGAAGCATGGGTCATCGAGGCTGGGTGACATACTAAGGACTCCACACCACCAAGACTCTCAGCTAACACAAACAGCTCAAGCTCCTTTAGCCGTTTGATGGTCTCTTCTTTGCTATAAGAAAACTCAGCGACAACTAAGCCCGAGCCTCCTGTCATTTGCCGCCGTGCCAAACTGGAGTCCGGATCGCTGGGCAAAAAAGGATACCGAACCCAGTTGGTCACGGGTAAAACCTCAAGAGCCTCAGCAAAACTAAGCGCATTGCTACAGTGCCTCTCCATTCGTAACGCAAGAGTCTTAACCCCTCGTGAAATTAACCAAGAATCAAAAGGTGATGGGTTTAGACCCAGGGCTTTTACCGCAAAATTAAGTTTTTCAGACCATTCTTTACTGTTCGTGCAAACCACCCCTCCTAAACAATCACTATGACCGTTAATATACTTCGTGGTACTCGACAAAGAAAGTGTGGCTCCTAGCTCCAGGGGTTTCTGTAAGTAGGGCGAAGCAAAAGTATTGTCAACCACCAACGAAGCTTCAAGGGAGGTCGAAACAGCGGCTACTCTTTCTATGTCAATCAACTTCATTAAAGGATTAGTCGGTGATTCGATCCAAACTATTTTTGGTGATAACTCCTTGAGGGTTTCTAGAGTCTCTTCTTTTGAAAAATCAAGATAAAGACTCTTGATTCCATAATGTCTTAGAACTTGTTCAAAAAGCCTAAAAGTACAGCCATAAATATTCTCCTCTGCAACAATCAGATCGCCACTTTTAAGCGAGCTGACTACAGCGGTAATCGCAGCAACTCCACTAGAAAAAACTGTGGCATAATCTGCAGATTCCAGACTCCCCAGTGTATTCTCTAGGTTTCTGAAACCTGGATTGCCCGAACGGGTATAGTCAAAATTCTCGGGATTTCCGTGAGCAAAAGTCGAGGTAGCATAAATCGGCGGAATAACAGCACCGGTTTGTTCTTTATAGTCCTGACCAATATGAATTAGATTTGTTTCAAATTTATGCTTCATGAATTGACTCTATCCAAAGGTGGAAAAGCTAAAAAATAGGGGTAATTCCAAAGCCAATATAGTAGCAAAAGCCAAGCCAACTGTCTCCTACCCTCTAGAAGGCGGTTTGTAACCTCGATCATGCCCAAGAAAATGGCTTAGGAGCTTGGCTATGCAACAAGACTCCTCTATTGACAACACCAAGATTTGATAAGAAAGTTGGACGATTCTTCTACTAAACCCTCAGGAACAGTCTCATGGATCCCCAAACAGTTATTATATTAGTCAGTGTACTTCTGGTTGCAATGGTCATCCACGAGCTGGCCCATGCCTGGGCGGCCTACAAACTTGGAGACAATACAGCCAAAGATTTAGGAAGACTCACTATCAATCCCATACCTCATATTGACCCCTTTATGAGCATTTTAGTTCCAGGAATGCTGATTTGGAATGGCCTTCCTGCTATTGGCGGAGCGAAACCGGTCCCTTACAACCCAAGGAATTTCCAAGATCCTAAGAAGGGGACTGTCATTGTCGCGGCAGCTGGTCCTATAAGCAACTTTATCCTTACGTTTGTTTTTGGATTATTGTTCTTTGTCTCGCTTAAACTTGGCATTGGCACTGATCCCAAAACAGTCAGCTCTTCAGTGGAATTCTTCCAGAGATTTTGCCTCACCTCTGTTTTTATTAATTTGCTCCTAGCCTTTTTTAACTTGATTCCTATTCTGCCTCTGGACGGTGGAAGAATACTTTTTGGTCTACTTCCAGACAACTTGTCTAGACAATACGCGAAGATTGAGAAGTTTGGATTGTTAATCGTAGTTGCTCTTTTTATGTCAGGAATGATCAATCCCTATTTAAATTTTGTTTTTCTATGGATCCTACAATTTTTACCTGACGCCTTCGGTCCATATCTTCACCTAATTTTTGGCTAAATCAATAAGT
>CALKYB010000184.1 GCA_938003565.1 uncultured bacterium | reverse complement strand
CGATGAACCGAGTAACCCGCTTTGCTCCACGGCGATCCCAAGTCCTTAGAGCAGCAGCTATAGGACGAACAACCGGCTCTATTTTTCTTCCCTCAAAATAAGAGTCGTATTGATCCCAAATATACCTCATAGGGCTGAGACAATAACATACATGAGGCACATCACTGGGCAGAGTTACGTTCTTTGAAAAACAATGGCTGATGCTAATTACCAAATCATATGACTTCAAATGGCGACTCAAATCTCTGGCAGCGAGAGGAAAGAGAGGCAATAGATAACGATAGTAATTTTTAACTCCCGGAAATTTTTGCAAACTACTAGGCGTAATTTTCTTCGAGCATAGATACTTACTAATTTTACCTTCATTAAGAATTAGGGTGAAAATATCAGCATCAGGAAAAAGTCTCGCTATCTCCTCGAGACATTTTTCTCCACCCCTCATTCCAGTAAGCCAGTCATGCACAATCGCAACTTTCTGCATTCTACTCTCCTACCCTAACTGCAGTATCAGATTCAATAGTGCGTCGAGAACTGTCTACGGTGACTTCTATGCCCAAAACTTTTTGGTATACTCTTAGAGTTTTTTGCGCTACGGCCTCCCTGCTAAACTGTCGAGCTCTCAGAATCCCTAATTTTCGTTTTCGATCTACCGAATCTCCACCAAGCAAAACTTTTTTTAGCTCAGAAAACAATGCTTCCTCGCCAAAGTTTTCTGCTATATTCCCAGCCTCACCACACACCTCTACTAAACTCTTCGCTGGGGAGCAGACCACAGGAACTCCACACTTCATCGCCTCAAGGGCAACGAGCCCAAAACCTTCCTCTCTGGATGGAACAACTACTAAAGTCGACTCGTGATAAAGAGTATTAATTTCCTCATGGGACAAACTTCCCATAAACTGAACTCGATCCGACAAAACAGATTTAGCGATATCTTTTTTCAATTTCTTAGAGAATCTTCCACCCACAACCAGCAGATTGAAACTTCCAAGTTCAGGCTCCTGAGAAATCTTACGCCAAGCCTCGAGTAGCTCAGCAAATCCCTTATGTGGCCTCTCACTTCCTACAAACAAAACAAATTTTTCAGGCACAGTAAGCTTTGCTCTAACTCGAGACACATCTGCGTCGCTAGGTTTCCCCAAACCATAACGGTAAGCATTAGGAATTACCGATTTTCGGCCAACCTTAAATCCAAATGTGCGACGCAAAGCCCAACGACTAGCCCGACTCACCAATATAATATGAGAGGCTCTATAGGTCGCAGTCTTAATCATCAAACGTGCCACAATTCTATGATAAAATTTATCTGGGGCGTTGATATGAATTAAGTCATGAACGGTAACTACACCGGGGATCCCAAGAAAAAATGGCAAGGTAAAATGTGGAGCATGATAGACGGAATGTTGCTGGATAAGGCTTTTCTGTCGAAGACCCAGGATGAAATGCTCAGAAAAAGAGTATTTTCGTGACGGCTCAGGCACTATCTCAACCACGTCTCGCCATTTAGCCAAGCAATCCCTAGCCGAACCAGATTTTCGTTTAAGATCTTTCGGATCCGCAAGTAGAGTTAACTCTAGCTCCCCCTTCCGAAATTCAGGCAGCTCAATTAAACCATCAACTAAGGTTTCTATGTGAACCCCAATGCCCCCGTCACCTAGCTTTCTTACATCAATAATGCTTTTGATCTTCTGCACTTGGGTAACCTTAGGTTCTAAGACAAACGGCCCTCAGCCTTGGTTCGCTCTGATTTTTTTCGCGGCAGAACCCCGGTTCCCCTGAAAGACATTTCTAACGGCATATATTTTTTTATTCTGAGACTCAAAATGAGTTCGAACTAGAATCTCAGCAAGGAGGCCAAAACATACAAATTGCAAGCCAATTAGTATCAACATGGTAGTCAAAAGAAGCAGTGGTCTTCCTGCCAAAGGTAGATCTAAAAATAACTTCTCATACGCCAAGTAGGTCAACAGACCCACTCCTAGTCCTCCACATATCATCCCAAGACCTCCAAACATGTGAAGCGGACGAGTAGAAAAACCGAGAAAAAACTTAACTGTTAACAGGTCTAAAAGAACCCGAAACGTTCTGGAAATTCCATACTTCGAAGTTCCGTGTATTCTTGGGCGATGATTTACAGGTACTTCAGCAATATTGGCGCCAAGCTCGGCAGCTAAAGCGGGAATAAAGCGATGCATTTCGCCATAAAGGTTTATGTTCTTGGCGATATCTCGAGTCATAACTTTCAAAGTACAACCATAGTCATGCAGTTTGACTGAAGTTGTCTTCGAAATTAGTCTATTTGCAAGCATGGAGGGAAGCTTACGACTAATAAAAGCATCCTGCCGATCCCTTCTCCACCCAGCAACTAAATCATAACCCTCGTTTAACTTCTTGATCATTTTGGGAATCTCAGCCGGATCGTTCTGTAGATCACCGTCTAGAGTAACAACTATTTCACCCTCAGCAAAATCAAAACCAGCCTGCATCGCTGCGGTTTGACCAAAATTTCTCCGCAACTCAACTAATTTAAAACGCTCGTCACCCTGGGCAATCTCACGAACCCGAGAAACAGTATCATCACTGGATCCATCATCGACTAGCACAAATTCAGCGTTAAGATTTGCACCATCCGCTACAAGCACTAACTCCTCAAATAGAGCCGCAATATTATCCCTCTCGTTGTATAGAGGTATTACAATAGATACTAAGTTCATTTCACCATTTCAGTAATAGGATCGGAGAGCTCCATTCTTGCACAATTTTCCTAGCTTTAAAAGAATCCCGTCACGCTTGAGCATTAAATAAACAGTAATAATTACAATGTCTTATATTAGTCACTGCTCCATAAAACTCTGACAGCACTTGAGTCCGTGTCACTGCAGCACTATAGATAAGAGTTTACATGCTAGGGAACATAGCATCTTTGCATTTTTAGACCATTCTTAGCTAAAAAGATGTCGTTCTCTAAAGACGAGTCACTAACCACCAAGGTAGAGTAGAAATGAAACAATATCTGGAACTCATCGATGACATCATTCGCAGTAATGATATCCAATCCTCTGAACCTCGCACCGATAGAACCGGCACAGGCACTTATTCCGTTTTTGGTCGGCAAATGCGATTCAACCTCGAAGATGGATTTCCTTTAGTCACGACTAAACGTTGTCATCTAAAATCGATCATAATTGAGTTACTGTGGTTTTTAAAAGGTGAGACCAACATCGCTTACCTCAAAGAAAACAAAGTTTCTATTTGGGACGAATGGGCTGATTCTAACGGAGAGTTAGGACCAGTATATGGTAAGCAATGGCGGCGATGGAAAGCAGCTGATGGAAACACAGTAGATCAAATTTCAATTGCACTGGACCAGTTGAAGAATAATCCCAATAGTCGACGGATTATTGTTTCAGCCTGGAACCCTGGGGATCTTCCAGAAGTAGCTCCTCCAGCTTGTCACACTATGTTTCAACTATACGTTAGTGGAGATAAACTTAGCCTTCAGCTTTATCAGCGCTCAGCAGATGTGATGCTTGGAGTTCCCTTCAACATCGCAAGCTACTCCCTATTGCTCATGATGTTTGCGCAAGCCGCCAATCTCAGGCCACATGAGTTCATTCACACGATTGGCGACGCTCACATATACGCTAATCATATCGAAGGAGCCAAAGAACAGCTGAAGCGTGAGCCTCACCCACTCCCTCAAATGTGGATCAACCCCGAGCGAAAAGATTTATTTTCTTTTAAATTCGAAGATTTCAAACTAGAGGAGTATAACTATCACCCTCACATCAAATTCGACATAGCGGTGTAGCAGAGAGTTCCTATTATCAAACAAAAGAGAGTATCCTTATGAAAGTCGCTGCCATTGTGGCAATGAGTGAGAATCGAGTAATTGGAAAAGACGGCGGTCTTCCCTGGCATTTTCCAGAAGATTTAAAACGTTTTTCAAAGTTAACTGCCGGAAGTCCTGTAGCAATGGGAAGAAAAACCTACGATTCACTCCCAGACCAATATAGACCACTACCAGGACGCTCCAATATTGTTTTTACTAGAAACACTAAATGGTCTGCTGGAGGTAGTGTTATAGTAGAAACAAATTCTCCGTCTCGCTCAGTTCCCAAACTTGTTGAGAGTCTAAAAGTTGATCCTAGCTCAGACAAAAAATTTTGGATCATTGGAGGTTCCGAAATCTACAAGGAAACCATGCCTCTTTGGGATGAGCTGTTCCTAACGCTTGTCAAAGGTAATTACGAAGGAGACGCTTTCTTTCCTGAATTCGAATCCCAATTTGAGGAAACATTTAAGGAGGAAAAACAGGCTTTTTCCTTTATCAATTATCGACGATGTCAGGAGACATAAAAGCCATTCACATTCCTACTATCTTTCTTTTTCCATCGGGAGTATCCACAAACTCTCGTCTTTTCTCATAGTTGAAACCGTTAAACACGGCCCATGGGATTGCTGGATAGGTCTGAATCTCCACTCGATCTTTTAAAAATCGAGGCGCATTTTTTAAGGCATTCCTTTTAGCTTTTTGTAAAAGCTTCTTTCTATCTAAATCGCGTTCCAATCCAATAATCCTATCTACTTCTTTAATATGCTGTCGAATACCTCTTACCGAATCATACTTAAAATGCATGTAGAAACTATTACGAATACTATAGTAGGTTTGAACTGAGAGATCTTTTTCTTGATCTAAATCTTCTGTGTAATGAAAGTAAGTTGCTTCGGGACAAAATAGACATCTATAACCTGCTAGCCACATCCTCCAACTCAAATCCACATCCTCACAATAGAGAAAAAACCTCTCGTCAAAAAAGCCTACTCTATCAAGAGCTTCTTTCTTAATTAAGACCCCTCCCCCTGAGCACCAACCAGTCTCAAAGTTTACTGGATTATACCATTTAGGATGCTCCTTTGGCATTTGCCTGGCTTCTACCATACCAATTGATGCATCTCCTCTAGCAGCTTCGACTAGGTGAGAGATACAATCCTTATCAATCTCACTATCGATGTTAAGTAAGAAAACATAATCGAAATCTCGATCAACTAAGGAGTCGAGCAAAAAATTGTTTCCACCCGCAAAACCTAAGTTACTCTCACTCTTATGAAGCAAAACTGGAAACTTATAATCTTTGGACTGATTAACCGAGTCCAACAATAATTGGTTAGAACCATCAGCAGAAGCATTATCTAAAATATGGAGGGAGAGTAGTTCTGGAGGATAGCGAAGGCTCTTAACTGCATCTAGATAATTTGGGATCCATCTTTCGCTGTTGTAGCTTAAAGAAAATATTGCCACCTTTGGGTTTTTTGGAGGCACAACCCTATGCTCAACTAAAAACCTTTTTCTATTCTTGTTCTTTAGAATAGAAATTGGACTCAAACCGGACAAACTAAACTTCGAACCAGAACTATATCGTGTATCCATTCTAATTTGCGAAAGCTCAGTGCGATAGTTCTCTATCTCACCCCTCTGCCTTTCATTCTCAAGCCTTAACTTATCAATCTCAAGTCGATTCTCTTCTAGTTCGTCTAACTCCTGCCTCTTTTTATAGAAAATCCCATTCAACTCCCTCGCCTTAACTTTCTGCCAGTCAAGAAGCTCGACGTAGCCCACACTCTTCTCTCTTGCGTCAGCCAACTCCTCACTTAGAGCGGAAACTTGATTTTCCAAATAATCAATTTTTGAAGTTAAGCCTTCTTCCCTCCGCTGAAACTCTCTGGTTTTTAGATTCACCGTACGGGAGCCAGGGTGAGGCATGGCAGCCCTAATTATATACTGGTAATCTTTTGAATGCGGCAGGGAATCCACATAGGCTCGAATACCCTCCGGGTAATCTTCAATTGAAGTCTTAAACTCAGAAGCCTCTGCAGGAATTTGAATTTTCTCAATCTTCTCTATAGTAAATCCTAAGTCCTCCAGAACACTGGTAATAGAATCCAAGGTGAAGAAATGAATATGGGTATTATCCAAAAGACCAAGAGAACGGTAGTTAAACTCTCCTTTTAGAAGCTCATACACTACTGCCTCATGAGAGATATTTGGCACTGAAATGACTAAGTATTCATCAATGTGCGAAACCAAACTCTCTAAAACTTTTCTAGGGTTTCTCAAATGCTCTAATACGTCCGCTAAAACAGCAACTTGAAATGTTTTACCCTTTAAAACTTTTTGTAATTCATCATTATCCAAGTTAGCTAAAAACGTATCTTCACAGAAATCTTTTGCTAGTTTCAAGGACTGTTCATCCCGATCTAGCCCCCAAACCTTACAGGAGAAATGATCTCTCAAAGCTTCAGACAAATATCCACTCGCACAACCAATATCTAGTACGGTCTTATCCTTACCGACCATATTGAGAATCTTGGTGTGAGTACTACCCTCACTCGCTAAGTTAACTTTGAACTTATTATACTTGCCCATTCACCTCAGCTCCATGTTTCTCTCTTACGTAATTTTCACTCCATCTCCAGAGGTGATCAAACTGGCCAATGGTATTTGTTCCGTCGTTTCTAATTCTATACTCACATGTTATCTCGGAAACATGCTTAAAGGATGTGAAATTGGCAATTTGCAACCAGAAGTCCCAATCTTCTAAAACTTCTAAATTCTCATCAAACTTAACACCCCACTCATCAATCACTCGCCGCTTAAATAGGGCTGTGTGGATAGGGATAAAATTGGCAGCTTTAAGTTTTTTATGAGAAAACTCTCTGGAATAAACAAGTTCCAAATCTATAGTTGCATAGCCACTTGGTGAACTAGAATAGGGAATTTGAGTAGCAACCAAACCATCCGAATAGACATAGTTTTCTCTCGTGTTCTCAAGAGCTGGTACTAAGGTGTTTAAATGATTTGGGTAGAGGATGTCATCATCGTCCAAGAAGCCTATGAAATCACCAGTGGAAAGCTCTAGTCCGATATTGGCACATTTAGATCTCCCTTTTGGAAATCCAGAATGAGCATAGTGAATTTCCATACCTCTAGGAGCGTCGAAGTCCCCTAGGTCGATCAGCTCTCCGCCATCATTGACAAGCACCACTTCCAAAAGTTTCTTTCTGCCTCTACCAATTTCACTCGCTTGCAAGGAGACACTTTGCATTGCAAGACTAATTAAGCATTCACGCAAATACTTTGGTCTGTTCCTTGTTCTTACAATTATTGAGGCTAATGGTTTATCAGACATAAGTGAGTGTTTTAATGCAAAAACTTCATGTTGCAACTAGGCCTTCCTAAAACAACTGAGATTGCCATAACAACCCAGACGTTTTCCTGCAAAACAAGATAACAATTACTTTGAAGGACACAAGACTTAGTAGCGAAATATTTTCTTAGATGCGATAGTCTGCAATACGAGCCTTTCAAATGACACTAAAGTCATATGTTTTTCGATGATTAGACAAGTCAACAACACAGCGAGCCAAGCCTGGCCGGCCAAAGAGCTCAAGATACTAATATACATGCCTGCGCTAA
>CALKYB010000183.1 GCA_938003565.1 uncultured bacterium | reverse complement strand
ATAAATTAAACCGAGTTGGAGCCCACGTCGGGAATTGAACCCGAGACCTCTTCCTTACCAAGGAAGTACTCTACCCCTGAGCTACGTGGGCTCGGGTGGGGGGCAAAGGTAGCTCTTAGAGAGTGATTTTGGAAGAGTTGATTGTAAATTTTTGACTATTTATGGGTATATTAGTGTGCCTTTAGCGCAGTTAGCCCAGGGGCTAAGTTCGCTCTATCCAGATCACGCTAGGAAAATGATTGGCTTTTTCAATGCTATGCAAATTGATACAAACCTTCATGGGCAAGTACTTACTTAACAAAAGCTACTCCGAACATCTCGACCTTGATTCCTCTCCGACTCTTGCCAGGGGAACGCTGTTGTATAGAGATGATAAGCGGAATCTTCTAGCAAGTCTCTTCACTAGATCTGATGATGTTACCGAGCTTTCAATTTCCGACGCAAAACTTCTAGAACTTGCTTGTGGTGAAAAGTCTATTGCTCAAATTGCCGAGTTAGCTGGAGAAACTCCAGAAACTAGTCTTCAATTTTTTTGCTCCTGGGAGGAGAAAGCTCCGGGAATATTCTACTATCCTAATGACATTGATTTTAAAAAGAAGGTTGATTTCGCTAGGGTAGCGGGACAACTCTTTGATAGAGCAGAAGGGCAAAAGTCACTGACAAGAGTCAATGACTTGACCAAATACCACAAGGACGGGATGTCTGGTGGAGCCTTTGATCAATTTGAAGAGGTAGAGACTACCGTCTCCCATATGTTTAGAATTCCAAGAGAAGCCCTCAGAGGCAGAACCTTTGGAGCCGCTTTAGCCGATACCTTATCAAAAAAAAGTATCTTTCAAAAAGACCAGGTAAGCATTCTCGAGGTTGGAGCTGGAACGGGGTTTCTAACAAAAGCACTTCTTGAGCAACTTAAATCCAACAACTCATCTACTAAGGTAATCTATACTATATTGGAACCGTCCCCAAACCTGCTTAAGTCACAAATTGAACTACTAGCCGAACATGAACCAATTGAATTTATAGAAAATTCGATTGCAGACTCTAACCTTCCCGAGTCATGCTTTGATTTAATCTTATCTAATGAAGTTATTGCCGATTTTGAAGTTGGAAGAGTAGGCATTAATTGCTCTGATAGTGGACTAAAGCAAAATTCTTCAAAAAAACTACCTGAGGATCAAAAAGCTGAAGCATTAAAAAGTAGATTCAAACTTGAAACCGAAGACAAGATTCAGCTTATCAACACTGGAGCCATAGAATTTATTGAAAAAATCTCCTCGGCTCTCAAGGTAGGTGGATTAGCCTATATTTCCGAATACGGAACTCTCAACGAAGCTCCTAGACAGGTTGCTCTAGCGGGGCATAATGAACACTCTATTCAATTTGAGCATTTACTCAAAGCCTCTAGAGCTATGGGCTTAACAGAGAATCTATACAGCCTCACTGAGTATCTAGATTTTGATACAAAAGTACAAATACTCGATGACCTGAGCTTCAATGCCCTAAACACCCTTCTCCTAGACAGACTTGGTATGCCCAAATTAGATAGAGTGTCCTATAGCAAGTCCGAGCTTCAAGCAGAGTTAGGAACCATAACTTCTAGAATTCACAACCTTCATTTTCAAACTGTAGAGAACGACGACAATCTTGGACCAGCTTTGTTCTACGCATTGGAGTTGCAAAAATGACCAAAACTCTAAAAATAATATCTTTTGACACCGAGCTTGGGCCAAAAGGAATTTCAGGATTTAAACAAGCGGATCATCAACTATTAGACACAAGGTGGGACGGGCGACCAACTCAAGAGCCTATTCATTTTATTCTTGGAATTGATCATTCAAAACTCTTCTTTGGAGGTAGACGATCTCGAAAACCAAATTGTGAAACAGGATTATCTCCAGGAGCATTTCAAGAAGGTCTTTGGAGGGCTGACTGCCTAGAGGCCTTCATTTCTTTTGACAGCAACAGGGAGCACTATCTTGAGATAAACCTAAGTCCAGCTGGGCTCTGGTGGGGCCAATTCTTTAGTAGTTATAGAACCACAGCTGAAGGGATGAATTTGTCCAAGCTGGAAGTAAACGTAGAGACAGAACTAAACGAGCAAGCATGGTCAACCTATATGTCGCTTGATTTAAAATCTTTAGCCAAAATTTTAAAAACTAATAGGCTTGATAAACAGATTTTTGAGACAAATAGCGCTGCCAATATTTGTGCGACACTATTAGACGAGTCAAAGAATTTGTCTTATCTAAGTTTTTTCAAAAATCACAATATCAAAGCTGATTTCCACCTTGAGTCCCTGCGAAGAAAACTCAACATTCAAAACCAAGCTAAAAACCTCTGAGTAAGGCTAACAGGATGAAGTAAATAACTTAGACTACCCTTAGCCGTGGTCTCCCTTATTGATATGGAGTTTCAAAAGTCCAGTTATTTTGCGTATATCTTCCAGTTTTTCATCCAAGTCTTTTGTAGAACTGGTGCTCCCGAATTGTGATTAACGAAAAGGCCTGCGCCCTTGTGATAAACATCGTCAAAGCATCTAATCCTGTCGTTTA
>CALKYB010000182.1 GCA_938003565.1 uncultured bacterium | reverse complement strand
GTATACGCATCCTCTTTAGGTGAGGATTTTCTTTCTTCAATAATAGAAATAAGTTTAGAGAGAAACTCAGTGCTACATCCGGTATTGGACTGCTTAAAACAAGTTTCTGCACCCGTGTGGCAAACTGGGCCAGCAGGATTTGCCATAATAAGAATCGTATCATTATCACAATCAACCCCTATTTTCTTAGCCGAAAGCGTGTTTCCAGAAGTCTCCCCCTTTGTCCATAAAGTTTGTCGACTTCTACTAAAAAAAGTAACCAATCCTGAATTGATTGTTTTCTCTAAAGCCTCGGCATTCATATACCCAAGCATTAGTACGACTCGACTCTGCGCATCCTGCACGACCGCAGGAACAAGACCTCCAGCCTTCTCGAAGTCAATCTTACTAGGGTCAAACCCAACTAGTGTTTCAATTTCAACAGCCATTATCAGATCCTTACCTCCTCTCCACCCGATTGAAGAAACTTCTTCAGCTCAGGTATGGGAATCTCTCCAAAATGAAAAATACTTGCAGCAAGCCCCGCATCAGCGGCTCCGCTCGAAAACAGTTCTAAAAAATGCTCCTTGGTCCCTGCGCCACCAGAGGCGATTACTGGAACACCCACTAACTCGTTTACCTCTCTGGTAATATCAAGGGCAAAACCAGCTTTAGTGCCGTCGCTCAACATCGAAGTCAAAAGAATTTCTCCAGCGCCTCTCTCAACCACCTCTTTTGCCCAGTCTAGGGTATCAAGCTCAGTTGCTTCACGTCCACCTTTTACAAAAACTCTCCAAGTGCCGTCGAGCTTGTTCGTATCAATCGCACAAACAATACACTGAGTGCCAAACTCCGCTGCCAACTCATTGATTAACTCAGGTCGTCTAACCGCAGCTGAATTAACAGAGACCTTATCTGCCCCCGCTGATAGGAGCTTAGATACATCCTCAACACTAGAAATGCCACCACCAACAGTAAAGGGAATGTTTATTACCCTGGCTATATCAGTGACCAATGCTGCAAATGTTTTTCGACCCTCCACAGTAGCTGTAATATCCAAAAAAACTAGCTCATCCGCACCCTGGGCCACATAGCGCTGAGCCAGCTCTACCGGATCGCCGGCTGAGCGAAGATCAACAAAGTTAACTCCTTTAACCGTTTGTCCATCCTTGATATCCAAACATGGAATAATTCGTTTAGCGAGCATTCTAGGCTACTCCAAATTTATTACTAAAACTTGCTAGCTCCGGTATGGAAATTCTCCCCTCGTAAATAGCCTTACCTAAGACAACCCCTTCAACCCCAGTAGGAACCAGATCCTCTAAATCAGAAAGACCACCAACCCCTCCACTGGCTATCAGAGAAATCTCAGGATATTTCTCGGTGATTTTTTGGTAAAGCTTAGTATTGCTGCCAGCCAAAGTTCCGTCCTGGCTCACATCAGTACAAATGATATACTTTATGCCCGGAAACTGTTCTATCAGCTCAAACACAGAAAGTTCACTTTCCTCAAGCCACCCACTAACCGCAACTTTGCCATTCTTGACATCACAACCAAGTATAATCTTTTCTGGCCCGAACTGCTCCAACCATGAGCCAAATTCTTCTGGGTTCTTAACAGCTATACTCCCTCCAGTCACCTGAGAGGCTCCAGCCTCGAGCACTTTCTTTAGCTCATCACTGGTCTTAACGCCGCCACCAAAATCTACCTTCAGGCTCGTCTCCTTACAGATAGACTCCAGGATCGCTAAATTAACAACCTTGCCTGCTCTTGCACCATCAAGATCCACTAAATGAAGAAACTCTAACCCGGCATCTTCAAAGGACTTAGCAACTTCAAGGGGATTATCGCTATAAACTGTCTCCTGACTAAAATCACCCTGAGTTAACCGGACTAACTTTCCATCAATTATATCTATCGCGGGAATAATTCTCATAACTCTAAAAACCCCTCTAAGAGCTTTTCTCCAACAGAAGCGCTTTTTTCGGGGTGAAACTGGGTCGCAAAATAGTTTCCTTTCTCTAGAACAGAACTAAATTCAATACCATACTTGCAAACACCTACAGTCTCTTCCCCCAACTCTGCATAATAACTGTGAACATAGTAAAAAAAATCGTCCTCTGAAACTTCAGAAAGTATCCCTCTGGAAGAAGAGTAGCGACTAGTGTTCCATCCCATATGAGGAACCTTAAAGTCTAAATCAAACTTCTTCACCTCTACATCAAAAATACCTAAGCCCTCAGATCCCGTCTTAGAATCTCCCTCCTCACTTCCGTTACACATTAGCTGAAGCCCAAGGCAGATTCCTAAAAAAGGCTTTGTCACCCTTTTTAAAGGCTCACAAAGTCCTTTCTCTCTTAGGTAAGCCATAGCACTCTCAGCGTTACCCACTCCTGGAAAGATTACTTTCTCAGCTGCTAGTATTTCCTCAGGGGAATCACTCAGCTTCGCATCCACTCCCAAACGCTGAAGAGCAAATATTACTGACTGAACATTCCCAGCATTGTATTTAACAACTGTAACACTCACCTCTAAAGAACTCCTTTTGTGCTTGGAATCTTCATATTCTCACCATCCAAAGCTACAGCCTGCTTGATACACTTCCCGAAGGCCTTAAAAACTGACTCGATCTTGTGATGCTCATTTTCACCTTCGACCTTAATATTCAAGTTTGATTTGGAAGCATCAGAGAATGATTTGAAGAAATGCATAAACATCTCCGTGGGCATATCTCCAATCATTTCTCGCGAGAACTCACCTTCCCAAACTAGCCAAGGGCGACCAGAAAAATCCAAAGCTACCTGAGCTAAGGCTTCATCCATCGGCAACAAAAATCCATAGCGAGCAATTCCTCTCTTATCCCCTAAGGCTCTCGCATAGGCCTCTCCAAGAGCTAAGGCAGTATCTTCAATAGTATGATGCTCATCGATATGAAGATCTCCCTTAACCTTAATACTTATATCAGTGCCTGAATGCTTTGCTACCTGCTCCAACATGTGATCAAAAAAAGACAGTCCAGTGGAAATTTCCCCTTTGCCTGAACCATCAATCGCCAACTCTACGACTATATTCGTTTCACTCGTCACTCTAACAACCTTAGAGTTTCTCGCTCCCGCAAGAATAAGGTCTGTGATTTCCGGCCAAGCAGTTTCAGAATCCAGGAGAATCCCTTTTGCTCCCAAATTTTCAGCTAACTCCACATCCGTCTTTCTATCACCTATTACAAAAGAATTAGCCAAGTCATAGTCACCATCAATATAACTCTTCAATAGACCCGTACCTGGCTTCCTAGTGTCTGCCTGATCTTCTGGTCGAGTTCTATCAATTAAAATATCTGAGAAAACTATTCCTTCAGCTTCAAGAATTTCAAGCATTTTATTGTGAGCTGGCCAAAAATTCTTCTCAGGAAAACTATCAGTTCCAAGCCCATCCTGGTTGGTCACCATTACAAACTCAAAGTTGCTCAGCTCCCCTATCTTTTTGAGTGAAGAGATAGCACTGGGAAGAAAAGATAGTTTTTCTAGGGAGTCCACTTGAAAGTCTTCAGGCGGCTCGACAATGATAGTTCCATCCCTATCCAAAAATAGTACTCTTTTCACGAAAGTCTCCCCAAAGTCTCAATTAATTTCTTATTCTCAGAAGCAGTTCCAACAGTAAGCCTAAGACAGTTCTCACACCCAGGCTCCCGACTACGATTTCGAACCACAATATTCTCCTTTAGAAGTTCGTCATACAATACATCCGCATCATCCACCCTCACTAACAAAAAGTTAGCGTCTGACTGAAAAACCTTGCTCACCACTGACAATTCCGCCAATGCTCGAGATAATTCTTCCTTCAGCGTGCTTAGCTCATCAACCATAACCTCAACTGCAGAATAATCCTCGATTAACTCCAAGACTAGTTCTTGAGTCTGCGAGTTAACATTATAAGGAGGCTTAACTCGATCTAGGATCTCAATTACTTCACTTGAAGCTATAGCAGCACCCAATCTAAGACCCGCTAGCCCCCAAGCCTTCGAGAAGGTTTGCAACACCACCAAAGAAGGATATTTTGAAACTAAGTCAACAGATGAATTCTTCAGAGAAAAATCTACATAAGCTTCATCAACGACTACTAAACCCGAAAAACCATCCAGAAGTAGCGTCAAATCATCCCGATTCAAACTGCTACCAGTAGGATTATTAGGAGAGCAAAGAAACAAAATCTTAGTACTTGGATTATCCGACTTAAGAATTGCCTCTACTTGAGGTTCAAAGTTATCATCCAGAGGAATTTCTATTACCTCTATATCATTAATCGCTGCAGACACAGCGTACATTCCGTAGGTCGGAGGACAAGTCAGAACTCGGTCTATCCCTGGTCGACAAAAACAACGATAAAGAAGATCAACTGCTTCATCACTCCCATTTCCAAGAAAAACATTCTCTGCCTTCACTCCGCGCAACTTGGCAAACTTAGCTCTGAGCTTAGTCTGTCTTGGATCTGGGTAGCGATTAAAGCTACCGCCCCCAACAGAACCCAAAGAATTCTCATTAGCATCTAAAAAAACCGTCCCTGCGGCTCCAGAACTGAATTCATCCCTAGCAGAAGAATATGGTTTTAAATCTTTAATATTATCCCTCAATAGAGACTCTATCTTGAATAAATTCACGACAAATTCTCCTTCAGACTACGCAGTCTCAAAGTCACTGCTCGTTCGTGCGCAGTGAGCTCCTCAGCCCGAGCCATTGTCTCAACCACTGGGCCCAAATTACTAAGTCCTTGCTCACTCAAACTTTGAAAAGTGATAAACTTAAAATAACTATCTAGCGATACTCCACTCCAAGCTCTAGCACTTCCAGCTGTGGGAAGAGTGTGATTTGTTCCAGAAGCATAGTCCCCTACAGATTCAGGAGTCCAGTGTCCAATAAATACGGAACCAGCGTTTCTCACGGAACCAGCTAGATCTTCTGCTTCTTCAGTCGCTATTATAAGATGCTCGGGAGCATAAAGATTGGAGAATTCCATACAACTCTCAACAGAATCTAGCACGATAGCTGAGCTCTTCTCCAAGGCCTTAAGGGCTAGCTCTGATCGAGGCAACTCTTCTAATTGTAATTCAATTTGGGTCAAAACTTTTGCAACAAACTCCTTGGAGTCCGAGAGAAGAAGTACTTGACTATCTGGGCCGTGCTCAGCTTGGGAAAGAAGATCAGCTGCAACAAAGCTCGCTTTTGCAGAATTATCAGCAATCACCGCGACTTCACTAGGACCGGCGGGAAGATCGATGGCCACCCCCCTGGTCTGAACTATCTGCTTGGCCCGATCAACATACTGATTCCCAGGTCCAAATATTTTACAAACTTTAGGCACTGTCTCAGTTCCAAAAGCCATTGCGGCAATCGCTTGAGCTCCGCCAACCTTAAATACTTGCTTTATCCCTAACAAATTTGCAGCATATAGCACTGCTGGGTGAATGCTAGAGCTAGCATTAGGTGGACTACAAAGCACCACTTCCTTGCACCCTGCGATCATCGCGGGGATACCAAGCATCAACACTGTAGAGAAGAGTGGTGCCGTCCCTCCAGGAATGTAGAGTCCAACCGAATCAATCGGCACAGCGCGTCTTGAGCACCTAACCCCTGGCATCGTCTCCACTTCTAGAGGCTCGCGAACCTGCGCTGAGTGAAATTTCCAAATATTATCTTTTGCCAGAGAAATTGCATTCTTTAACTCCTCAGACAAACTGCTCTCGGCAGAAGAAAGTTCCACTTGAGAAACTTCAATAGATTGCAAATCAATTCCATCGAAATCTTTAGTAAATTTCTTAAGAGCCAGATCCCCATCCGTCAGCACCAGCTCCATAATTGCGGACACAGCTGAATCTAATTCTAAGCGATCAATAGAGGGTCGACTAGTTAAAGACTCCCAGGAATCGAGAGAAGGATTTTCAATTAGTTTCATAAAACTCTTCTTCATCAAACCAATATTTTCTCAATCGGCATAACAGTAATACCCTCAGCACCCGCTTCTTTTAACTTACCCAAGACATCCCAAAAGACGTCTTCATTAACCACAGCATGAATCGCACTCCATCCCTCCTCAGCCAGCTGAACCACTGTTGGACTCTTAATGCCTGGCAAAATATCAGAAATAGTCTGCAAGGACTCATTCGGTGAGTTCAAAACAATATACTTGCAACTTTTAGAATTATTTACAGTAGTAATGCGAAACTCTAACTCCTTAAGAATTTCACTTTCCTTCTGCCCAAGATCTCCAGAATTCAAGTTCGAGACAAGCACGGCCTCAGAATCCAGCACCCTCTCAACTTCAGACAGCCTGTTGGCAAGAAGAGTCCCTCCAGAACTAACTAAGTCACAAATTGCATCTGCAAGGCCAATTGCGGGCGCAATCTCAACAGAACCGCTAATTTCCTGAATGCTTGCAGAAACCCCTCGCTCGACCAAAAAAGCTTGCAAAATTTCAGGGTAAGAAGTAGCAATTTTTTTCCCCTCTAGGTCTTTTAGCTCCCTATATTCAAAATCTTTAGGGACAGCTATGGAAAGGCGACACTTACCGAAACCAAGGTTAGACACTATCGGCAGGGATGGATTTTTTTCCATAACTACATTCAACCCGACTATCCCTGCATCAACAACTCCATTCGAGACGTAACCTGGAATGTCGTCGTCTCGAAGAAAAAGAATATCCAATGGAAAATTTCTTGCCTCTGCATTTAGTTTACTCTTATTCAGATCAAAAGAGATTCCACATTCTTCAAGTAGGCTTAAAGATTTCTCACTAAGTCTTCCACTTTTTTGAATCGCTAGTCTTAGCCGACCTGTGTTCGTCCTTACCGCTAGAGCACTCATCCTAATTTTCCTTTTTCAATTTGTATAACAATAAACTCTTTAAAAATGTCTTCCTTTCGACATTCTACCTAAAACTAATTTATATCCCCCTGAACCATTCCTCAGCCACTTTGAAACTCTAGCAATGGTTGTGGAGCTCAAACCGGTTCGTTTTTCAATTTGCGTATATGGAACTTCTCTTGCCAATTGTTGAGCAGCAATCCAGCGATTCTGCATCTCAATTAGCTCCCCCCCAGTGAGAAGGTCCTCCATAAACTTAGAGACTTCATCAGAAGATTTGAGTAGGAGAATAGCCTCACTTAGGCTGGACAACTCTAAATCCACTTTTTCCATACGCAATAAATCTTAATTATTTCAAATAGTTAAGCTCAGTCGGGCTAAAAATCGCCACTTTAGTCGAGTAAAGTGCCAGAAAGGCCCCGCAAAGTCAAGCCATTGGAGCAAGGATTGAGAATTGCAAAGACAGCCCGCACGAACTCTGATAATTTTTAAATTTAGAAAGCCCACAATCAATCTAGAATTCTAAACTAAGCTATGATCACCTCAGTCGAAACTCCTCCATTTAAAAAAATTCTAGTTGCAAATAGAGGTGAAATTGCAATCCGAGTCTTTCGAGCCGCTACTGAGCTAAACATTAAAACAGTCGCAATTTTCGCCTGGGAAGACCGCTTCTCTCTTCACCGCTACAAAGCTGACGAATCCTATCTACTAAGTGGACCAGGTGCTCCAGTAGCCTCGTATTTGAATATCGAAGAAGTAATTAGAGTGGCTCTGCTCTCCGGAGCTGAAGCTATACATCCAGGCTATGGCTTTTTATCTGAAAGGCAGGACTTCAAGTCCGCGGTTGAGAAAGCAGGCCTCAAGTTTATTGGGCCATCTAGAGAAACCCTAGACATAGCCGGGGACAAAGTAAAGACTCGAGCTTTGGCGAAATCCCTCTCTGTTCCAATTGTGGAGGGCAGCGATGAGCTTAAGAGTTTGGCTGATGCTATAAATTTCGCCAAACAAGCCGGATTCCCCCTTATATTCAAAGCTTCCTTCGGTGGAGGTGGCCGGGGAATGAGGATTGTTAAGGACTCAGAAAGCTTAGCCGAAGAGCTCAAAGAAGCCCAAGCTGAAGCTACGGCAGCCTTTGGCAGGGCCGAGGTTTTTTTAGAGAAGTACTTGGATCGCCCAAAACATATTGAAGTGCAATTACTTGGTGATGGTA
>CALKYB010000181.1 GCA_938003565.1 uncultured bacterium | reverse complement strand
GAAACATACCACCACGAAACCAAAGAAGGCCGATAATACTTCCAAACTCCTAGAGCTACCCAGATTTTAGCAAAAACTAGTGAAACTGGAAGAATCGGAAACAAGAAGCAATTGGGAAGATTCCGAGAAAGAACAGCCAGTGGCATCAAAACTCTAATGTTCTCGTACGAGACACAATCTAGTAAACCCGCCATAGAGAAAATTGTGGCAAGAAAAAAATAGTTCTTTAGATCTCTATTCTGCCAATAAAAACCCAAAAAAAGACTTATCGAAACTAAGGTTAGAAAAAGTGAAAAACCAAGGAACGACTCTTTAACACTGAAGAGATCAATTATCTGTATAGGAGAGCTCTGACCAAGATTTGAATAAATTACCCCACCCAGACCATCATCTGCAACTACTCGAGAAAGTTTAGGGTAGTCAGGCAACTCCATTTTTGGCACCGCGCAAGTTTGATAAACTAGAAGAATGGTAAAACAAAGCGCAAAAGAAGGTAGGGGGATTCTCTTTCTAAATAAACAAGCAGAAAGAAAACAGGCACACACTACGAAAAGTCCTAGATGGTTGGCTGAAAAAGCCACTAGTAGGCTCATCAAGGTCAAAAAGAAATAATATGAAATACGATACTCGGGCAATCGGAACTTTTCCCACCAAAGTAAGCTAAGAAGTGACGGCACCCAAACACAAGCTCCCATCAAAACCTGATCTACGCCAAACAACAAAACAAAAATTAGAGTTAAACCAGCTGCAGTCATTGAAGCACCTACTGCACGGCGCTCCTGAACTAACAATGACCACAGTCCTAAAAAAAATACCGCTATTTGCAATCGATACAAAGTTGCAAGTCCTTTCGTTGGATCACTTTCAAAAAGCCCAGTAAAGAAAGTGAAAAATGGACTATCACGCCAAAGCAGAAAAGCATTATGTCTCCTGTGCAAAATCGGCATCCATTCCTCTACTGCTAAACTGGTTAGTTGGGTAATCTGAAGAGAAGGAGCATTCTCAAGACTGCCTCCAATACAATAAAAAATTAAAGCGACTACAGCTATAGCGACTACAGCATACACTAGATTCTCTCCTTTTGACCGAAGCCACTAAATAGCCTGGAGAAAAAACCTTTACCCTCAATTTTGATTACTTCACCTGCGGGACAATTACTCAATTTAATAAAATTAAGACCATACTTAACCGCATAGGGTTCAATATCACATTCACTTTTGAGATGCGGATAGTAAGTAAATTTGACGACCGCTTCTGAGCTATGAAGTTTCAGCTTAACACCCGAGGAACTTTGCTCAACAACTTCCCCGTCTCCCTGTATGAAATAATCTAAATTACCAATAACTCTTGAAAAGAAAGTAAACTTACCCGCTTCACCAAGCTTTACATACTGTTCAGGCCGAGCGGTAAAATAGTCCTTCCAAGCCGGCTCATGGGCAGCAACCATTTTAACATTCAGTAAATTTTGATATTCCCAGCGAGCTGCATCCCCACCCTCCATCACCGATTCCGGGAAAACTTGTTTGTACTGCCAAAGATTGTGCAAATGACTCGATGCAATCATTGGTATATCTACAAACAACGGCAACGGTGCTAGGTGCCCCGAATTAAGATCATGAAGACAGGATCCAGAAAAAAGCACTCGGCCAGAGGAGTTCCCATGCTCATTGAGGAATATGAGTACATCTTCAAACTCATCACCAACGACTCTAAATTTCAAAATAGTACGATTTTTGACAATACTCGCAGTAGTGAGCACTCCCGCTAGGAGAAAGGCAACCAAGACCGCTCCTGACGCTCGGGCTCCATAAATATCCCTTCGGCCAAAAAACACATCAAACACTAGAGCCGCTGGTAGAGAGACCAAAAAATAAAAAATTATCAAGAATCGATCCAGCTCGATTTGAGGAAAGGCCGGGGCAAGAACAGTGCCCAAACAGAAACACCACAAAAGAGTTACACCTAAAACACGTCGCAATCCTTTTCTCATCAAACTTAAGCCTGGAAGAAAAAGAATTAACAGCAATGGGTTCACCCTGATATTGGTCTCATTAAAAATCTTAAGGCTCTCTTTAAAACTAAATCCAGACCGCTTCATTCTGAAGCTTCTCTTTTTAGGAACGTAATTTCTATCTTCGGCCCGAGATGCTTGAGAATCAGGCGACTCCACATCTGAGGCTGTCGCAAGTTCGATTTGGGAATCTTTGGTGAGAAAACTTGAGACATTCCATTCTTTCCAAAAGAAAAGCATCCAAGGAAGAGTCACAAGAGCAATAAATACGCAGGCCTTAACCAAATTCTTCTTTCGAAGTTGCTTCTTAGCGGTAAACAAAGCGAAGAAAATCAAAGGAACCAGAACCAGTCCAGCAGATATCCAACACAACGTTAAGGAAGTAGTAACAGCGAGCAAGATAGCTTTTTTGGAACTTAAGTCTCTATCCTCGGAAAATCCCAAAAAAAGAAGAGATACAACAAGGGGTAGTAAACAAATACTAGTGATAAACCCCAGGGTCCCATACTTTAGTGCCCACTGATACCAAAGAGCACTCGAAGTAAATGCTAGCACTCCTGCAATGGCAGAAGTTCGCTCCGAGAGGTTTATTACCCTAGCAGCAGCGTATGTTGTCCATGGTGTTAGAAGGAACAACAGCCCTGAGACAATCCAATTGTAGAGTGATTCCAATGGGAAAATATAAATGAGAGGGGCAAACATCAAAAAGGAATTTAGGGATCCTGTTGCAAATATATGCAAGGTGTCCCGTCCCGCCTGCCAGAAAGGATTATAAACAGGCACCGAGGGGAAATTATCCCGCAAAAGTTGTAGTCTATAAAAGAACACGGGATGGTCATCAGAAAAAATTAGATTACCATCACAATAAAATAAAAAGCCGAAGAAAAATGCTAAAGACAGAAATATTAAAATATACTTAAAAAGAGCCTTATCTAGGCATCGATCAAACAGGAGGTA
>CALKYB010000180.1 GCA_938003565.1 uncultured bacterium | reverse complement strand
CGAGAATAATCAACAAACCAAAGGACTGCGCTATCTCCTTACTGCGCAGGCTTATCTGACCAAACAGCCCTTCAAGAGCAAAGAAAACTAAGTGCCCTCCGTCCAAGATAGGAATTGGAAGGAGATTCAGAACCGCGAGGCTAACGTTTAGAATACCCATAAAGAGTAACAAATAATCTGGTCCTCTTTTAGCGTGCTGCGCAGCAGCGTTGAAAATCATAATTGGACCACCGATTTCATCAGTTGAAACCTCTTCCTCAAAGGGGTTTAGCATTTTGATCAAACCCAAACAGGTAGCCATTGAAGCATTGTAGGTCCAGGTCACACCGCTTTCTAAAGCACCCAAAACGCCAACTTCCTTAATAGTCTGAGGGGAAATACCAATGACAAAAGATTTTTTCCCTTCAGCGTAGGGAAGCTCTTTGAGCTGTGGGGTGATATTTAAATTCTTCTCTCCCGAATCATTTTCAACAACCAGTTGCAACTCTGCTCCCTGGCTTTCTTTAATGACCTTAGCTACCTCAATCCAGGAGCTAACAGTCTGACCAGAAATTGAAGTAATTCGATCTCCCGACTCGATTCCAGCAAGTTCCGCCGGCGACCCCTCTCCAACTACCGAAACTACTGAGGGAATCGACTCTGGAGCTTCCCCATAAAGACCATGGTCTAAGCGTTTCCCATAGAAAAAAGTCAGGCAAAAGATACACACCACTGAAAAAATGAAATTAAACAAAGGACCAGCAAATACAATCGCTGCCTTCTGCCAAAGAGTTTTCTCCAAAAACCAATAGCTTTTATCATCCAACATCGCCGCAAGCTCAGGTGAAATATCCTCCTCAGCCACTCCAATTTCAGCTGATGGATCTCTGACAGCATCGTCAGTAACAGACTCACCCGTTATCGAATCGGGCATATCACCCACCATTCTTACATAGCCGCCAAAGGGTATGGCACAAACTTGATAGGTAGTTTCAGCTCTCTGCCATTTACAAAGTACTTTTCCAAGCCCCACTGAAAACTTAACCACCCCAACGCCACACCACTTTGCGACGATGAAATGTCCAAACTCATGGACAATAATCAGAGCGCAGAGTACGGCCGTACCAATGGCCAGAATCGAAACAAAGTTAAAAATACTTTCCATAGCAAATAAACTAAAAGGAGATAGAAGCAGGGCTACAAAGAGGCCTGCTATACTGTTGAAAGATTTTGTCCTATTTCTGATGCTCTTTGTCGAGACATAGAATTAATGCTTTTAATATCAATTCCGTATCTATAGTCAAAATATCAATATAATTATATACTTAGAGCAACTCGTTCGGCATTATTCTAATAGCTGCGAAGACGCTCTAACCTTCTAAATTTGTATAATCTAGCTCAATGTTCCTTTAAGTAAATCAACTATGAAAGCCCGGGTTTGTAGTCAAACCCGGAAAAGAACCTTACTAAGCGCGATCAAGGACCTTGTTTAAAACAACCAAATCAGAACCCAAGTCCTGCCGGTCTAGCCCGACTGGTGGGCCACCAACAATATTTTCTGAATACGAATGAATTAACAGAGAGAGAACGCCTGAGAGTGTTGAAACATCATCAGGACTTCTATCTGCTATTCGTCGAATCAGAAGGGTAATAGTGTCCAATGGTAAATTGTTATTT
The DNA here is from genome assembly GCA_938003565.1 of uncultured bacterium. Taxonomy (GTDB): domain Bacteria; phylum Bdellovibrionota_C; class UBA2361; order SZUA-149; family CALKYB01; genus CALKYB01. The sequence goes on along the minus strand of CALKYB010000180.1, from coordinate 7,527 downwards.
TCGGTATTCAACAATTCATGCAGTCTTATAGTTCTATCTTTCAAAGAACGAGAACTATCCAAACTAACATCGCTGAGTCTTTCAATTAGATCCGTATATTCTTGAGCAAGCGTCATTTTCAAAACCCTTCAACCTATTAAATCCATTTAAAAACCAAAAAATCGAAGGCAGGGTATAGCTTACCTCAGAAGAAATGAACACTCTATTTCCCCAGCTGAGAACCTAAAATTTTAGGCGGAGACTTGGTTTCATTTTAAGGTCGATGCTTCGATGAAAAGAAACAACCTAAGAGGCTAACTTGTGTCCAATCTCGAGCGCTTTTTCTCTCGAGGCAGAATCAATATGTCGCACATCACTGATATCTAAAAACGAACCATTAGTACCAGCGGACAAAACAGAATCAACAACTTCAACAATCTGAACAAAGCGAATTTGCTTATCCAAGAAAAGCTGCACTGCGATCTCATTTGCTGCATTAAGTATGCAAGGAGAAGCACCTCCAGCCTTAAGCGCACTACGGCAAAGCGGCAATGCAGGAAACTTCTTGTCATCGGGAGCATAAAATTCGAGAGCTGAAAAATCTTCCAACTTTAATCTCGAGACTCCCGAATCACTCACTCGAACACCAATGCTTTCTTTTGGTTCAGGACTGGATAAACAAGCCATGGCATAAGCTAGGGGAACTCTCATATCGGCTTGATATAAAACAGCGGTCTGCGTACCGTCAGTAAAATCAACCAAACCGTGTACCAGGCTGTTTGGATGGACTAAAACCCTGATATCCTCCTCGGGAATCTTAAACAGATAGTGAGCCTCAATAACCTCAAGCCCCTTATTCATCATGGTAGCGGAATCAACCGATATCTTCGCTCCCATATTCCATCGAGGATGCTTAACCGCCTCTTCTGGGGTAATTGATTGAAAATCATCGATATCCCTTAACCAAAAAGGTCCGCCAGAGGCAGTAAGGGTAATATTCAAAACTTCCCTATCTATAGAACCTCTCAAGAGTTGGAATATACTACTATGTTCAGAATCAACTGGAACTATCTTACTTGAACTTTTCGCCAAATAGCTTTGTACCAACTCCCCTGCCGCTACCATGCTTTCCTTATTGGCTAGGGCAATATGAATACCTGACTCAATGGCAGCTACTAGTGGCTCCAAAGCGGCATATCCCACGATTCCCATCACTAAAAATGAAATTTTTGAGTGGGTAGCAAGGCTAGACAAAGCCCCTTTACCAAAAACAATCTCAACCTCTAATCCCGCCAGCTTAGTTTTCAACTCTCCAACTAAACCTTCATCAGCCACTGCGACAACTTCAGGTTTAAATTCTACGATCTGTTTCTTGAGAAGATCGATATTTCTGTGAGCAGAAAGAGCTACTACCCTGAATCTGCTAGGATTTCGGCGAACCACATCTAGCGCGGCTTGCCCAATCGTTCCGGTTGAGCCTAGAACTGCTAAATGACTAATACTGTCCGAACTCTGACTCATGAAAGTGGTTTACTAAAATGCTGGAAGAAAAAATATAACCGGAGCTGCAAACAATAAACCGTCCAGTCGATCAAGAAACCCACCGTGCCCGGGAATAGAGTCGCCGGAATCTTTTACTCCGTAGGCCCTTTTAAACATCGACTCAACAAGATCTCCAGTCTGAGAGAAACAACTAGCCACAGCAGAGTAAAAACAAACCTCTAAGTAGCTAAGTGGCAAAGCACCAAATTTAACAAGTAGGACTCCCGCAAGAACAGCAAAAACTAGACCTCCAAGAGCACCCTCCACGGTTTTTTTAGGACTAATTCGTTGAGCAAGTTTTCTCTTACCCAAAAAACGGCCAACAAAATAAGCTGCCGTATCAGTACTCACAACAACCGCAAGGAGCCAAAGATAAACAAAGCTTTGGTGGTTGCTCGAGCAAACAACTATAAAAGCTGTTCCAAAACCTGCAAGCCAGGTGAATACACCAAGCTGCCTCGGGACAATTTCCACGAGATTATCTAAATACTCCCCTTTCTCTATTTCCCATAGAGTAATTAGAAGAATTGCAAATATCGAGAATAAACTCATCCCAACCAACCCTGGCCAAGAATTACCTAGATAACCAATAGCGGGAAGTAAAGATATTATAACTAATTGGATTAAACTCGCTCCTCGCCTACCAGTGGAAAAACGAAAGCCCTCCATAAAGCATGCTGATACCAGCAAAATAGAGAATAGGGTCAAAAGATGACCACCTACATAAATGACCGACAATGATAGGAGCAACATCACAATCCCAGCAACTATTCGCTGTCTTAACATAAGGTCTCCAAATCATTTAAGTGAAACTACGCTTCAACCACCTTCTTAGCAATTTGCTCGGAAGTCAATCCGAAACGACGCTCTCTTCCTGCGTAGACCTTTAGGCATTCTAAAAGAGTCGCACGGTCGAACTCAGGCCAAAGCTTCTCAGTTACTACAATTTCAGAATATGCTAACTGCCACAAAAGAAAATTTGAAATTCTCATCTCCCCACTCGTTCGAACTAACAAATCGGGGTCAGGAATATCTTCGGTCCAAAGATTTTTCGAAAAAGTAGAATTAGAAATCTCTTCAACACTAAGTTCTCCAGCAAGGACCCGGGAAGCAATCCTCTTAGTAGCCTGAACAATCTCTTCGCGACCGCCATAGCTAAGGGCTAGAATCAAATCCATCCCTTCACAGCAACTAGTAGCTTCCATGCTAGCATGTAAACTCTCTCGCACAGCCTTGGGAAGCTGCTCTAGATTCCCAACAGCTCTGAGCCGTATTCCGTTCTTTGCTAAATTTTGTGTATCACTCTCTAAGTACTGTTGAAAAAGCTTCATCAAACCTGAAACTTCTTTTTCAGACCTATGCCAATTTTCCGTTGAGAAACTAAATAGCGTAAGATACCTAAGGCCCAACCTACGACAATTCTCTACCACCTCTCTTACTGCTTTTGCGCCCCGACGATGACCTTCAAGACGAGGCAGACCTTTAGATTTAGCCCAACGACCATTACCATCCATTATCACAGCCAAATGGTTGGGCATCTTCTCCTTGGGGATATTGCTAGTATCTTCGATAGTCATCTATGATGCACCAATGAATTTACATTCTGAACTTTATATAAAATCAAAGCAAAACCTCAAATCTCCCAATAATCAATCTAAGGCTCTAGTCGTCTTAAAATATAAAAAATTACTTAATTAACAGTATTCAATAACAGTTCTGTTAAAGGCCAATAAAAGAAAAAGAAAGGTGCTGTATTGTCAGGTCTAAACTTCGAGACACTCAGATTCTTTAGCTTTAAGAAGGGTGTCGACTTCAGCAATCTTGGCGTCGGTTTGTTTTTGAATACCTTCCATTACCTTTTTGCTGTCGTCTTTAGTTAAAGAGCCTTCTTTCTCCTGACTTTTGGCAATATCGTTAGAGTCCCGCCTGTGGTTCCGAATAGAAACCTTGATATCTTCAGCAAGCTTATTAAGATGCTTAACTATGTCCTTGCGACTCTCTTCAGTCAAAGCAGGAATATTAATCCTAATGAGACTTCCCTCCACTGAGGGGTTAAGCCCCAAACCAGAAGTTTGAATTGCTTTCTCAACAGCACCAACGTTGGCAGCATCAAAAACCTGCACCGTGACCAACCTAGCTTCTGGTGTAGAAATTTGTCCCAAGTGCGACAGCTGGGTTTTGGCCCCGTAACATTCAACCATCAGACCTTCGACCAAGCCTGTAGAAGCTCTTCCAGTTCGGACCTTCTGCAAGTCCCGCTTGAAAGCACTAAGAGCACCTTCACACTCATCATTATGAAGTGAAAGAATTTCTGCGGAACTTAGGGCTTCACCTTCTGACATCGGAACTCTCCAAAATTAGTCAAGACTAACTAATGTACCAATATTATCGCCTTTAACAACCACTTTACTAATGTTACCAGGCACAAGAATGTTAAAAACTCTAATAGGAATCTTTTCTTCCATACACAAGGATACAGCTGTGGCATCCATGACTCGAAGCTGAAGCTTAAGAGCATCCATGAAACTTACCTTTTCATACTGAACCGCATCACTATGCAAACTCGGATCCTTATCGTAAACCCCGTCCACCTTAGTGCCTTTGAGAATTATGTCGGCTCCGATTTCTTTAGCCCGTAACGCTGCCGCTGTATCCGTGGTAAAGTAAGGATTCCCAGTCCCACAAGCAAAAATGACAATTCGATTCTTTTCTAAATGGCGTCTGGCTTTTCTGCTAATAAACGGTTCACAGACAGAATTCATATGAAGAGCAGACATCACCCGAGTCATAAAGCCCTTTCTTTCCAACGAACTTTGAAGAGCAAGAGCATTAATTACAGTTCCAAGCATACCCATGTAGTCTGCTGAAACACGATCCATCCCATGCTCCATACTAGCCGAGACACCACGGAATATATTTCCTCCACCAACTACAACCCCCACCTGAATACCAGCACTATGTAGTTCGCCAACTTCACTAGCTAGACGGTCTAGGACTGAACTCTCAATTCCAAAACCTTTGTCACCAGCGAGAACTTCCCCACTCAGCTTCAAAAGTACTCGACTGTAGCTACCTGACATACGAATTCTATAGAAATGCTTTGCTTAAATTAAGAGAAAACTAAACTTGCGCCGCCTCTGCAACTTCCGCAGCATAGTCAACAACTTGCTTCTCAATCCCTTCGCCAACTTCATATCGCGAAAATCGTCGAACCGTTATCTTCTCGCCAACTTTCATGCTCATCTCATTAACAATGTCGCCGATTGACTTCTTAGATCCTTCCTCCTGAGCATCTACTTGCTCAAGTAAACAAACTTCGCTGTAGTACTTCTCCAGTTTTCCAGAAATAATTTTGTCGGCCATTTTCCCTTGTTCCGGCTTAAGCTGAGCGCGCAAAACTTCTGTCTCTCTATCAATGTCAGCTGCACTAATCTCTTCTCGAGAAACCACTTTCGGGTTGGACCAAGCAATATGCATAGCAATTCTGCGACCAAGGTCGACAAAGTCTTCCCCCTTTCCAACAAAGTCAGTCTCGCAGTTAAGCTCCAACATTACTCCTATTCGACCACCTGCATGAATATAGGAGACAACAGAGCCTTCTGCGGCAACTTTACCAGACCGCTTCTCCACATTCTTAAGACCCTTCTTGCGAAGAAAATCTATCGCCTTATCGAGATCTCCTCCCGTTTCACTAAGGGCTGACTTACAGTCCATCATTCCAGCCCCTGTAATCTCTCTCAATTCTTTAACTTGCTTAGCGTTGACAGCAGACATTATTCGGTGATTCCTATGGTTAGTTTATTGCGTAAAATATTCAAATATTTTTAATTTAAAACTTCGGTTGAAAAAACCAAAGCAAATTAAGGTAGCACTATGATCCTCAACCGCTTCACTAAAAGCTAGCTTCGCAGCTAACTTTTAGCTGCGACTGGTTCACTAGCTTCAGAGTCTCCAGAGGCTGCCTCTTTCTTCTCTTCGGCCTTAGCTGGCTTGTCATCCGCAGCGGCGGACTTTTTACCTTCATCAGCACCTTTCTCTCCAGCTGCGTCCTTTTTCTGAAAATCATCAGCCTTAATTGAAGCACCAGACTTCTTGAAAAGTTTCTGACCTGCCAAAACAGCGTCACAAACAGCAGCAGAAAAAAGTCTCACCGCTCTAGTACCATCATCATTGGACGGGACTGGATACTGAATTTTCTCGGGGTCACAGTTCGTATCAACCAAAGCTATAACGGGAATGTCCAGCCGAGCAGCTTCTTTAATTGCAATATCCTCGCGCTTAATGTCGACAACAAACATCAAACCCGGAGGGCCATACATATTGCGAATACCACCGAGTGAATAATCCAGCTTTGTCAGCTCTTTGCTCATCAAAAGACGCTCTTTCTTCTTGTAGTTAGAAGTTTCACCCCTAGCCATCAGCTCTTCCTCTTCTTCAAGAATCGCCTCAACTTTCTTCATCCTTTCAACACTTTTTCTAATAGTCTGAAAGTTAGTCATCATTCCACCCAACCAGCGTCGAGTAACGTAGAATGCACCACAACGCCGCGCCTCTTCAGCTACAGCTTCTTGTGCTTGCTTTTTTGTCCCTACAAAAAGCACCGTCTTACCTGACGCAACTGTCTTGACTATAGCTTCACGGGCATTTTTCCAAGCCTGCACGCTTTTCGGCAAATCAATAATATGAATGCCATTTCGAGAGGTGTAAATATAAGGATTCATTTTTGGATTCCAACGACTACACTGATGTCCAAAATGAGCTCCTGCTTCGAGCAGTGTTCTCAAACTAATTTCAACCGGATCCCTAGGTGGCTCGGTCGGCTCCTGAAACACATTCTTCTGAGATTCTTTCTTCTTTTTCCCGGCGGGCTTCTTACCACGAGGAGGTCGATCGCCACGAGACGCACCATTCTTAGCGCCACCAGCTTTTTTCGCCGGTTTAGCTTTCTTGTTATCTTCGCTAGCTCCTTCTTTTTTGGGCTCCTCTACTTCGGTGGCAGCTTCAGCTGACGTAGATGAGGCTTTTGGAGTTGCCTGAGTTTCTTGAGATCCTGATTCCACAATAATTTTCCTTCAAAGATATTCCTGGTTATCCACCCCCCCGTGTGATGAAAACCCGCCACCTCTTTTTAGGGGGCAATTCTCACCTATGATGAAGTCCTAAAACAATCTAAGGACCTTCTCCACCAGGCTTGCACAAGGGTGCTAATTTACTAATAATGTTGGCCGGGAAACTAACACGCTAGGTGCCCAATTACAACCTGGGCTTAGGGGAAAAGCGAACCCCACCCCCTAGCTTTAGTAGGGGCTCAAACAGCTCACAACCCTTCCGGGACACTCTTGTTTCCTACCTATATAGTCTCAAATTTAAACCTTTGACCTTTTTCATACAAGCAAGACTCAAGAAGCAGTATTTCAACATGGTTTCTCCTGCTAATAGAGGGTAAATAATAGCTTAATGCGCCGAGCTTCTTTTAAAAACCCCAGTGCTGAGCAGTTAATCAATCCTCTGAAATATTTGAAAGTAAATTGAAACCAGATAGTAAAGACCAAAAAAGCCGAAAGGCAGGCATCGCTAGAGCAACTGGCTCAGTAGCCATCGCAACTCTGGCCAGCCGAGTCCTGGGTCTTGTACGCGACATGGCAATTGCCAGTTACTTTGGTGCAGCTGGAAAGACAGATGCCTTTTTCGTAGCTTTTAAAATTCCCAACCTACTGCGTCGTCTTGTAGCAGAAGGAGCTCTGTCCAGTGCATTCATTCCTATTTTCACTGAAGAGTTAAATAAATCCGAAGTTGAGGCGAACCGTGCGGTTCAAGCTACTTTTGGCTTTACACTGCTACTTACTATTCTCCTCAGTCTTTTGGGGATTTTTTTCGCTGAAGACCTTACTGCCATATTTGCACCTGGATTTTTGGCTGTCGGCTCCCAGGAAAAATTTGATTTAGCAGCCTCACTAACCCGCTTAATGTTTCCTTACATTATTTTGGTTAGCCTGCTCTCTGTAG
>CALKYB010000179.1 GCA_938003565.1 uncultured bacterium | reverse complement strand
ACCTGGCATTGGTTTAAGGATAATGAAATTTATCAAAGGACTCTAATTAAAGAAGACCGGAAGTGATAGTAGTTTGCAAATTTGGGTGAGTGTGCTCAATTTATCCAGCTTCGTTATTTTGATGATATCTTGCCTCGATATCCTTCCAAACTCCCAGACCCATAAGCTCCGCAAACTGCTTGAAAGTTGTCATTTGAGGCATCAACGAACTAACTTCTCCTGTATCTTTAAGATGTTGTAAGGCAGTCGTCATAGCATATGTAGCCGAAAAAAGTCCTGTAACTGGATAAATTATCACAGAATAACCCATACGCTTCAACTCATCAACAGAAAGCAGCGGAGTACGTCCAAACTCCACCATGTTGGCAATCAGACAAGCTCCCGAAAATTCTGTTGCCACCCGTTCCAACTCCTCTACCGATTCCAGCGCATCAAAAAAAAGTCCATCGGCACCAACCTTGAGACATTCATGACCACGGGCAAGTGCCTCATCGATTCCCTGTACAGATCGAGCATCAGTACGGGCAAAGATCATCAGCTCAGGATCTCGCCGAGCCTCGACAGCAGCAGCAATCTTATTAATAAATTCCTGACGCTCAACTACTTGCTTCCCCTGCATATGACCACATCGTTTGTTCTCTTGATCCTGATCCTCTAGCTGAATAGCACTGGCTTGAGCAGCTTCAAATTCACGCACTGTACGTACAATATTGACAATTCCACCATAGCCAGTATCCGCATCTGCTATCAGAGGAATATTGACTACTTTACTTATGCCCGAAACCTGTGCCACCATCTCGGTCTGGGTAATAAAGCCGTAATCAGGCAATCCCAGGCGACTGGCAGATGCGCCATAACCGGTCAGGTAAATCGCTGGAAAATCGAGGGATTCGATAATCTTGGCCGAAACAGCATCATAGGCTCCTGGTGCCACAATCGAAGATTCAGACAACAGTGCACGTAAACTCCTTCTATTCATATGAAATTTCCCCTAAATATCTCTAGCTCAGAACTGGAGACAGTTTGCAAACAGTACCACTTAGAAGTATAATTCCTCAACACTCCTATTCTGAAGATAGCCAGAAGTTATGAGTAAAGACGCTCTTGGATGGCGCAAAAAATTTGGTGTGCTTGCACCTAGCACCAATACTATCGTACAACCTGATTTTCACCGCATGGAAGTTCCAGGGGTGACCAGCCATACTGCGAGAATATATATCCGCGATCAAGATCTTAGTAGTGATCAGGCTATGCTCCGTCTTTTGGAGCAAATTCGTGATGAAATCCTCAGAGCAATTGATCGGGTTAAAACTGCTGAAATTGACTATCTTGTCATGGGCATGAGCGCCGAAACCTTTTGGGGCGGTATCGAGGGCAGCAAAGCCTTTGTGAAGCGACTGGAGGACTATAGCGGGCTAAAACTTGCTACTGGGTCGCGCTCTTGTATGGCAGCATTACAACGCTTTAACGTCAAAAATATTGGAGTAATTACTCCCTACCAGCCGATCGCTGATGAAAATGTCAGAAGATTTTTCTCGGAAATGGGAATAAACATAGTTAAGCTCACAGGTTTAAAATGCCCTACGGCTGTTGCGATCGCTGAAGTTTCTGAAGATGTTTTACGCACTGCCTTACTCGAAATGAATGATGATTCGATCGAGGCATTTGTCCAGGTGGGAACCAACCTCAGTATGCTCCGTCTTGCCGACGAAGCCGAGCGATGGTTAGGTAAACCAGTGATTGCAATCAATGCAGCTACTTGGTGGTATGCCTTAAGAGATAATGGCATTACTGATAAAGTTTCTGGATGCGGTCGTTTATTGCGGGAGTTTTAACTATGAACCAAAGCAATAAGGTCGAAAAACCTTCTGTATTCGGCAATTTCCTGGCTTTTGGGAATTATCCAGCTTTGTTGGTAGTAGACCTCATTGAAGGCTTTGTAGCTGAGGATGCCCCATTCTACACGCCGGGTATCGAGGCTACTTGCCAAAACGTAAGCATATTGATAGATGCCTTTCGCGAGCATAATTTTCCAATTGTTCATACCACCGTTGAATATCAAGAAAATGGTCTCGATGGCGGAATTTTTGTGGAGAAGATTCCCGCACTACGGAAATTAGTTAAAGGTTCACGCTGGACTCAATTCCCTGATCAAGTAGCACCCGATTCCAGGGGCAATATCGTCTCCAAGAGATATGCTAGCGCCTTCTTTGGCACACATTTGGCAGCTTCACTGACAGCCCAAAGAGTCGACTCATTAGTAATTGTGGGTGTCTCAACTAGCGGATGTGTTCGAGCCAGTGCTATAGACGCGCTGCAATATGGCTACCGAACAATTGTGGTAGCAGACTGTGTGATAGATATTGATAAAGAGGCACATCAAGTAAACCTCCGTGATATTCAACGTAAATATGGTGAAGTTATCAATTCAGAACAAGTACTTGAGATTATCAGTTTAATAATTCAATAAGGTTGCTGGTTGATTGAAGAACCTATCCATTGTTTCTGCGTTTAGGGAATCCCCTCGCTACGCGGGCGGGAGGATGTCAATAATCCTTAGCTGAATTTTATGGTTTAGCTGGTTTTTCTTCAATATTTACTCGATGAGTGATCATCGTAATACCGTCTCCCCGAACTAAAATAGCTGAAAGCCAATTACTATCAGGAAGCAACGGAGCAGTTGCTACTTTATAG
>CALKYB010000178.1 GCA_938003565.1 uncultured bacterium | reverse complement strand
TGAGAGTGATGAGCCAAAAGCGACTCTAGTAAAAAAATGTTCTATTTCTTGGTCATTTAAAGCGTTTCTGTAAGGAGCAAGAGACTGAGCATCGCCAGTAAAGCTGCCGCCTTTGTAAAGAATATTTTTCCCTTGAATGCTTCCAGGAATGTAAACAATACTTCCTATTTTACCATCATGCTCTGGTAGAATTCTTAGAACGTGTCCAGAGATTTTTGTATTGGCTCTAGCGGAAATTATTGCGCTACCAATGGTATTAGCTGAAACTTTAGAGTGAACGTCAAAATCGATAGTACCTTTTGAGGCAAGATTTTCCTCTCCAAAAGCTCTGAGATCACCTTGGGAATCGTAGAGTGCAAAATCTAGTAGAGAAGCCCTACCTTCTTCGTCTGCTAATTTAATCCAGTTGCTCATTCCAAGAAAGGTATTGAGAGGGAGTGAGAGTTGTTCTGAGTCTTGGGCGACTTCGTCTTTTAGGGATTGAACACCGTAGGCCCAAGCTATGTTGAAGGGTGAGTGAGCCCCATAATAAATGCTTTGGCTGAGAATTTTGGCTTCTGGGTTAGTACAACCTATTTCTATTGATCCCACATTTCCTGTGCCTGCTGGATCTATTATATCATTAAGATATATATGTTCTTGAGCTCCTGCTAGGATGATTAGAGGAATACTTTGCAACAGGTTACCAAAGCGATCGCGGATATTAACTGTTACTCGTTGTCTACTAGTGTCGGCGTTAGCTATTTCAAGCCAGTTTTGGGTAAACGTACTTCCCATCGTAGAAGCGTGAACTCGTCCTCCTTTGCAGGAAGCTTCAATTGATTTGATTGGGAAAGCGAAAGTGAATCTGCCCGCTGAGTTATGTACACCATACCTTGTGACAAAGGCTTGGTAAGTGCTGGAGGAACTATCCGGGATGATTTTAAAGAGGCCCCGAGCTTGCCCAATGTCATGACCTAGAGCTATGTCAGTTCTACCTCGGCTTGCGAGACTATTGACTCGCATAACCTTACTTTGGTTTCCATCTTCATCGTAGACTTCAATTCTAGCGTTAAAAGGTTGAGTAGAGGTGTTTACAATACTTAGCCAGTTGAAAGTGGAATTACTTTGTCCAGCAGGATCGAAAGAATTAAAGATTCCACTTGTCTGACCTTGGTCTGAATTTTGAACCGGAATAGCGAAAGCAAATTCAAACTCTTTCTCACTTCCTGAGGGAGCACTCTTATAGTAAAGTGTTCGACAGCTAACCCTCTCGCTTAGGTCTGGTGCGCTGTTAAGGGTAACTCTATAGGTTCCGTAGTTGTCGTCTATGTCAGTAACATGATTGAGAATGATGTGAGCACTGCCATTTCCTTCCATCAAAAATGGGCTGCGATAAATAATGGCACCACTTTGTGCAAACACGTCGAGAGTTCCGTTTACAGCAGTTGTATTATTATTGTCACATTCCAAAATGTTAAGCTGACCAATAAAACCATTGTAGATACCCGTAGCTGGAAAGCTTGTCGGCTCTGCTTGAGATGAGTTGGGAAAAGCAAATAGGATTGTAAGTATCCCAATTGATAGAGGAATTAGGGACAAGAGTCTCCTATAATTACCCGAATTAGAATGTTTCTTTTTACCTATGTACATGATTCAAATCCTACCTTGATCATATATATCGGCAGTTGCTGGATTTACTTAAGGAAGTATTGTTCGGAGTAGGGGATTCTTATAGAGTGTTGGAGTATAAAATTTGGCTCTAGAGTGGCCTTGTAGCTCTTTGAATTTTTGAATAATTTGTTGTGCTTATAATAGTTATTTTTCTTTTATGTCTGATAGTTCTGAAAATAAATCTGGAAACTTTATAAAAACTATTCTTGATAAAGACTTAGATCGTGATCCCAAAGTTCAAGTCAATACTAGGTTTCCCCCGGAGCCAAACGGCTACCTTCATATTGGTCATGCTAAATCAATTTGTTTGAATTTTGGCTTAGCCAAGGAGTACGGTGGGCTTTGCAATCTAAGGTTTGATGATAGCAACCCCTGTAAAGAAGATCAGGAGTATGTTGATTCCATACGCAGTGATCTTGAATGGTTAGGGTTTACTCCTGGAGAGCGAGAATTCTTTGCTTCTGACTATTTTTCAAAAATGTATGAATTTGCTGTTCAGCTTATCAAGGCTGGCAAGGCTTATGTTTGCAGTCTTTCTGCTGACGAGCTTCGAGAATACCGTGGGACGCTAACGGAACCAGGTCGGCCCAGTCCCTATCGTGAGAGAAGTATTGCCGAAAATTTAGAACTGTTTGAGAAGATGAAAGCAGGTGAATTTGCTGACGGAGATCATTTGCTTCGTGCTAAGATTGACATGGCTTCTGGAAATATGAACTTGCGCGATCCAGCTCTGTATAGGATTCGAAAGGTGAGTCATCATCGTACAGGTGATAGTTGGTGTATTTATCCAATGTATGATTTTTGCCATGCTGTTTCAGATTCGCTTGAAGGTATAACTTACTCGCTGTGTACCCTTGAGTTTGAAGATCATCGACCACTCTATGACTGGGTTTTAGAGAACCTTAGTATCTTTCATCCTCGACAAATTGAGTTTGCCCGTCTCAATCTTAACTATACAGTTCTTAGTAAACGAAAACTTTTAGAGTTGGTTGAAGGTAAGTTTGTTTCAGGTTGGGATGACCCGCGTATGCCAACTCTCTCTGGGATGAAGCGACGAGGCTATCCTTCGGCTGCAATTCGAAAGTTTTGTGATAGTGTTGGGGTTGCTAAAGCTAACAGTACTGTGGACGTAGGAATGCTCGAGTATGAGATTCGAGAAGAGCTTAACAAAGTGGCTGATAGAAGGATTTGTGTGCTAGAGCCCTTAAAGCTAACCATCGAGAACTATCCTGAGGGACAGACTGAGGAAGTTGACGCTAAGAACAGACCGCAGGATGAGAATTCTGAGTCCACCCGAAAGCTTACATTCTCCAGGGAGTTATATATTGAGCGAAGTGATTTCCTGGAGGAGGCTCCAAGGAAATATTTTCGATTCACTCCTGGGAAGGAAGTTCGTTTAGTTCATGGATACTATCTTACATGCACGGGCTTTAATAAAAATGAGAAAGGAGAAGTGACAGAAGTTCTTTGTCAGTATGATCCCGAAACGAAAGGCGGTTGGTCAAAAGATGAAAGAAAAGTGAAAGGGACAGTTCATTGGATTTCGGCTGAGTCTGCCGTGCCAATAAAGGTCCGACGTTATGATCGACTTTTTTCAACTGAGAAACCTTCCTCAGGGGTAGAAGATTTTAAGGAGAATATCAATCCTGATTCATTGGAAGAGTTGGACGGTTGTCTTGGTGAACCATCTCTACTCGAGACTAGTCCTGGTGAGGCGTTTCAGTTTTTAAGAAATGGTTACTTTACAGCGGATAGTGTTGATAGTGAAAAGGGCAAGCCAATTTTTAATCAGATTATAGGTTTGCGAGATTCTTGGGCAAGAAAGAAGTAGCTTCTAATGAGCATCAAAAAATTCATAGACCACAATTATCGCCATTTCAACGCCGCTTCACTGAAAGCTGCTTCTGAAGCCTACGTAGAGCATCTTCAAAACGGTGGAAAGATGTTTGTTACTTTGGCAGGTGCTATGAGCACCGCAGAGCTTGGTATTAGTCTCGCTGAGATGATTAGAGCCAATAAGGTTCATGCCTTGTGTTGCACGGGAGCTAACTTAGAGGAGGATATCTTTAATTTGGTAGCCCATGATTTGTATGAGCGTATTCCCAACTATCGGAGTCTCTCAGCTGCAGATGAGTTAGCTCTAAGAGAACGAGGGATGAATCGAGTGACTGACACTTGTATTCCGGAAGAGGAAGCTCTGTTTAGAATTGGTACGAGTTTGCGTAGGCTTTGGCAGAAAGCTGAGAGTCAAGGAAAGAGATATTTCCCTCATGAGTATATTTACCAATTACTTGAGAGCCAAGAGCTCGAGTATAAGATAGATCCAAAAGACTCTTGGGTGATGGCTGCTTGTGAGTTGGGTATACCGATTTGGGTACCGGGCTGGGAAGACTCCAGCACAGGAAACTCGTTTGTAGCGGACGTAATTCGAGGTGATTTGAAATCTCATTCGACAGTCAAGAGTGGTACTGAGCAAATGCATAGTTTGATTGATTGGTATACACAGGAGTCTAGCCAGTCTTCTATTGGTTTTTTTCAGATTGGAGGTGGTATCGCCGGAGATTTTCCAATATGTGTAGTGCCGCTGATTAAGCAAGACCTGGAAAGAGAAGTTCCTTTTTGGGGTTATTTTTGCCAAATATCGGATAGTACAACTTCCTATGGATCCTATAGTGGAGCTGTTCCAAATGAAAAAATTACATGGGAGAAGATAGAGGTTGATACTCCAAGTTTTGTAATCGAGTCTGATGCGACTATCGTCGCCCCCCTTATTTTCTCTTATATTCTAGAAACTTGAGAGAATCTCTCATTTTTGCCTGTAGAAACTCCTAAGTAGGGGAAACGGGTAAAGCTTTGGTTCTAGGAAGTCGTTACTCTTCTAGTAGGGAATAGATTAACGAAGCTAGTTTCATTGGTTTGGACACAATGCATAGCAATAAGAAACATAGAGAAAGTGATAAGGGTTTTACCTTAATCGAGTTACTCGTTGTTGTAGCGATTGTGGGAATATTAGCCTCAGTAGGGATTTCTGCCTACGGCGAATACAAGGAAAGAGCCTATCTGGCTGCTAATGAAACATTGGCTAACAATGCTACGATAGA
>CALKYB010000177.1 GCA_938003565.1 uncultured bacterium | reverse complement strand
GTTATTATAAATGCAGGTGGCTATTCCCATACCAGTGTTGCAATTCGTGACGCGGTAGAGGCCGCAGATATTCCAGTCATTGAAGTTCACTTATCCAATATTTATGCCAGAGAGGAGTTTAGACAACACTCTCTAGTGAGCGAAGTTGCTCATGGTGTAATAGCTGGTCTTGGTAGTCAGGGGTATATACTGGCTTTTGGAGCCCTACTGCAATTACTCCGCACCTCGGAGTAGCCTCTCATTTTCCAGCGATGAGGAGCCTTGTTCAACGAAAAGTAAGTATTACTATTGGCGGGACTTTTGGCCTAGGTAACCGCCGTGGTGTCGCTGAGCCCAATCTTCTCGGGTAAATCCTCTCTCCTCCATTACAACCAAAGCTAGGGCGTCGGAAAGGGCTATCATTGCAGCAGTGCTTGATGTCGGCGTAAGTTGATAGGGGCAAGCTTCTGTAATTTCTCCAATTGGTAGTAGTATGTCCACCTCTTGTGCAAGTGGATTGTCTGCTGAGGCTGAGATCGCAACAACTCCGGTGGCCCCGAGGGATTTGGCAAATCTCACAGTTTCAATGACCTCTCGAGTTTTACCGCTATTAGAGTAAGCGATTAGTATATCACCTTTAGAAATAACCCCAGCGTCTCCATGTGCAGATTCTGCTGGGTGTAAGAAAACTGAAGGAGTGCCGGTTGTGGAAAAGGTCGAAGCAGCCTTTTTAGCAATATAGCCTGCTTTACCGATTCCAGATGTAAAGACTTTTCCTTTACATTTCAGAATAAGGTCGACTGCTTTTTCAACAGAACTATCTAGAGGAATAGCTTTTATTGCCTCGGATTCACTATCTAAATATTTTCTAACTCGGGATTGAATCATTTCTAATCAAAAATTATTTTTAAAAGAAAACTTAAAACTTTCTAAGGGTCTGCGCACAATTTTTACAACGAACTCGATACTGAAGTTGCTCCTCTCTTCGATCGGGGATGTCCCTCAAATCAAACTCATAGTTTGATTTATAGATTAAACTATACTCCGCTATTCCCCAGGGTTCAACCTCTGTGGGGCCTTTAGCTTGGCTCAGAAGCCGGTCGTTAAGAGCAATTTCTGCTGAAACGTTTTTCGCCTTCACTGGTGAGTAGTTTCTAAGGGTGATTCTTAAAATCTTTTTGTTTCTTGATTTTAGTTTTTTTATGTCAGCTTTTTCTACTTTTAGCCTAGCCTCAGAGCATTTGTTTTTGAAGGGTAAAACAGCTTCCAAGTACCCATCGGCGCAAACAACGCTACCGTCTTTGTCAGGTCCGAGGATGCAGTCAATGCCTCCATGTTTAGAGCAGTTTTTAGGGGTTATAGACTTTAGATAATTTATCTTTTTATCGTAATTTTCTTTTTTGAGTTTTGGGAGTCGAGTTGGCTTACTAGCGCTATCAGTCGGGTAGTTGCTGAACTGTAACTTTCCATCTGGCCTTACTTTCTTGAAGATTTGGTCGTTGCCGCTGGAAGTTTCCGCGCTTAGTGTTGTTATGAAAATAATATTTGCTAGTGCTAACAAACTGGCTAGCGATTTTGAAATATGGTTTTTACTCCTAGGTGACATATCTAAACTTCTGTAAAAATTATAATTTAAATTGGCTCTCACTTAGGCAAGATTCTTAAGAGTGGAAGATCGAAGAATATGAAAATTAAGGCTCCCAACGCAAGAAAGGGTCCAAAGGGAATCTCCGTATTTCGACCAGAGCCTTTAATGAGTATCACAGCTACTCCATAAGGGGCTCCAATAAGAGAGGCAGCAAAAATAGTTGGTATTATTGATTCAACCCCTAGTATGGCTCCGATCATGGCCGTCAACTTGATGTCACCACCACCTAAACCTACGGCTCCCTTTAGTAAGTAGTAGAGTTCTGATACCAACCAAAAGAAGCCACCGCCTGCGATAAGACCTAGTAGGGAATCGCAAGCACCATTAGTAAGAGGGGATTCGAAAAAGGTGGTATACTGATTGAAACATCCAAGAAAAAGTCCAAAGGTCATTCCCGGGAAACTTATAACATTTGGAATGATTTTATGATCAAAGTCGATAAAGGTAATGGCTAAGAGAGTGGCAGAAAAAAAGTAGAGCAGAATACCGGTCGGTGTTACGCCAAATTTCAAGCCGCAAAACGCAGCAAGCATGCCGCTGAGAATTTCTACAAAAGGATAGCGACCAGAAATTGGAGCCTGGCAAGTTCTACACTTAGCTTTTAGAATCAACCAGCTAATAACTGGAATATTCTCCCACCATAGAAGTTGAGTTTCACATTTGGGGCAGAAACTTCTCGAGGGTTGTGAAACTGACATCTTCAATGGTACGCGCCAAATTACCACGTTGAGGAAGCTGCCAATTAGTAGGCCAAATATTGAGAAGTATATAATGTGCATTGATCTGAGATTTTAAATACGATTCGGAAAGACTAAACTATTATCGCAATTTGTCAGTAAAAAACAGAACTTTTTGTGAGAGTCTAGACCCCTAAGTCACTTTAGTAATCTGTCTAGGCCAATTTGGCCCAGACTCTGAATTATCAACTTTCTCAATAAAACAGTCTTTTACGGGTTATCCTTGATAATTTCACTATAATGCTCAAATCTCTATAAATGTAGAAAAGATAGTGCCTCTGGGTTCATCTCAATAAGAGCTTGTGTCTTTGTTATAAGTAGCTGAAACTAATCGCCTTATTACCAACGTAGTCAGAGTATGCCGTGTCTAAGTCAGTAGCAATTTTTATCGATTCTAAATCTAGCGCTTACAGTATTGAGCGAATGGCTGAACTGGTCAAGAATTTGGTTTCTGGGGGGCTAAAGGTAGATTATTTTGCGGAGTCTAGTCTTGGCAGTGAAGTAGACGAGCTGCCTATTGAAAGTCATCTCTATGCAGATGGTTCGGAGTCTAGGAATACAAACTTCTTCTCTGAATTGATACGTCCCTTACGTTTAGTTTTGGAAATAATAAAGCTGAGGCCAGAGATTTTGGTATCCCAGTTGTCCAGTTACTCCTATTTGGTCATGCTTGCTGGACTATTTACCTCTAGCAAGAGAGTTTTGCTTTACCCCGCTTCGTTTGTTGTTGAAGACAAAAGAAAAAAATCGATTTTTCTAAGACTGGCGCACAGTTTGAATCAGCAGATTGCAGTTTTTTGTGCCACAGATTTAGTTGTTCCAACAGATGAGATTGGAAAAGTTGTTGACTCTAAAAACCTTTTTTCTGATGACAAGATCCAGAATATTTCACTCTCAGCCCCTGTAAAAAATAAAGGAATTAGCTTTCCGTTTGAAGATAGTAAGAAGTGGAAAAAGTGGCTGGCCGATCGTAGTGAGATGCGCTCTGCTCTTTCTCGTCGCTTGGAGGTTCCGGAAAAGTCTTTGATAGCGGTTAGCTGTAGTCCTTTAACGGAAGCCCAGAGCCTGGAGAAAGTTGTTCGAGCGATATCTTCTGTGAATAAAAAGGTTTATTTAATCGTATGCGCTGACGGACCTTATCGAAATCAGATCCTCTCATTTATTGTCGGTTTAGGTTTAACTGACCAGGTGGTAATGCTAGGTGAAGTGGAGGATCGATTTAGTGTTATTGAGGCTGCAGATCTTTTGATACTCCCAAAGGGAACTGATGGCCCAGCTGATTATATTTTTGATGCTATATTAAGTGGAACGGCAATTATTTCTGGCGAGAATCGTGAGATGCGTGAGATGATAAAGAGCGATGCTTGTTTTTTTGACGCTGATGATGTCGGAGATATTGCTCTTCAAATCGGACAAATCGCTTCCAAGCGAAATGTTCTTGAAGGATTGATGAAAACCTCAGTTGCGATGAAGTCGGAATTCAATCCTGATTGGCCCAAAGAAGTTGCTCAATTGGTGAATGCAAAAAAGGTGAAATAGTCTCATATGGCAAAGATTAGAAAACTTAGCTCTGCCCGAATCAAAAGACTTTCCGGTGGCAAGAATCCAGTTAGACTTGTTGAGGAGTTTATGGAGCGTCGTGGTTTTGATGCAGAGGAAAGTCTTCAGCAAAAAACCTCCGATATAGGAACATGGTCGGTTCCTCTTAGTGAGGAAGAGGAGTTGGAAATAACTCTTGAAGGATTATGTAGGCTACCTGAAACTACTCTTTATATGGGTGTTAATATACTCTCAGTTCCCGTAAGAGAGCTTCAGGATACTCTCTATGCTGCGTTAACGGTGGCTGATACCTTAATTGGCGCGAAGCTTAGTTTGGTGAACTACGACATTGTTCTCAGTATAACTCAGTATACTTCTCATCTAGTGGTTGATGACCTTGATTACTACTTTGAGCTTCTTTCGAGACAAAAAGTTATTATTAAAGATGCAATTTTTGAAGAACTTTCAGGATAAATTTATTCTATAAATAAAGTGGGGATTTTTAACTGTCTCCATCAATAGTTAATATTCCCTTCGGCTCCCCGCCGCCGCCAAGTTTAGGAATGATGAAGTAAGAGTAGTTTCTTCCCCCTTCAAGAGATAGGGATCCAGAATCCAAAATAGGAGTCTTAGAGTTTTGTTGAGTTACTATTATTCTTTGGGGCCCATCTTGATTTGAAGCGGCTAGGTAGAGGCTAGTTTGTCTAAAGCTAAGTCCTCTTGTTCTTTCCAGATTGGAAATATCTGCATCAGCATTTACCAAATATACATCAAGGCCGGAACTTTCGTCATAAAAATTCCCCAGACGAATGTTGAAGATTTGATCTGAATCTGGCTTTTCTAGGTCATCTCTAAGTAGGCTAACCTCGTCTTGATTGTTACTGTGAGAAATTACGACAGTGATATATTGTCCTTGGCCCACACTAATAGTGTTGAGGTTTTCAATTACGGGAGAGTCCTCCCTAGTGGTGGAAAAGGCGAAGAGTCCAGTTTCTTCTTGTTGGTAGTCTCGGACTTCTCCGAAGTTAATATCAATAAAATCTTTGGAGTTTCCATTTGAATTTACTTTGGTGGAGGACTCTACAAAGTTAGCATTGATATAACGAATATTTGCGGATTCATTACTTTGGTTATCGCTGGAACAAGAGTAAATGTTCAGCAGGGCAATAAAAAGTAGACAAAGTGTTAAGCATTTTTTTACTATCAACATCACGACTGACCTATAAACAACTTTAAATATTGAACCAATCTATTTGGTTTGGGGAGAGACTATACTTAAATATCTCTTTGAGGTCGATTTTCAGCACTCTGGATAGAATATTAAATTAATGGGTAAAAATTAGTGAGTAAAGATATATACAAGTATTTTCTAGCTTTAGTGCTTTTGGTTTGTTTTCCAACTTGGGGTCTAGCTGATTCTAAGGGTTCTATAGTCAAGATTTATACCGTTCATAATTCACCTGATTTTTATAATCCTTGGAGTATGGAAGGACCAAGAGCTTCGACGGGATCTGGAGCTGTTATTTCGGGCAATCGAATTCTCACCAATGCCCATGTAGTTAGCAATAGTACGTTTGTTCAGGTTCGAAGATATGGTGAATCAAAAAAGTTCCAAGCTCGAGTAGTAAATGTTTCGCATGATAGTGACTTAGCTTTGTTGGAGCTTGAGGATAAGAGCTTTTTCGACGGAGTAAAGGCGCTTGAGATCGGAGAGCTTCCTAGGATACAGAAAGATGTTCTTGTCTATGGTTTTCCATTGGGAGGAGATCAACTTAGTATTACTAAAGGCGTGGTTTCAAGGATTGAGCATCAAAGCTATGCTCATAGTTCACTTGGCTTGCTGGCGGTGCAGATTGATGCAGCGATTAATCCTGGCAATAGTGGTGGCCCGGTGTTGGCTGAGGGGAAGATTGTTGGAGTTGTAATGCAAGGTATGCGTTTTGCCGATGGAATCGGATATCTTGTTCCGCCCCCGATTATTCGACATTTTCTTGCTGACATTAAGGATGGCAAATATGATGGATTTCCAACTTTGGGTATTGCTTTTCAGCCTTTAGAGAATTCCGATTTAAAAAAATACCATCAAGTTCCTGATTCTCAAAGTGGTGTGTTGGTTACACGGGTTTCTCCGGGAACGGCTGCTAGTGGATTACTTGAAGCAGGTGATGTTCTTATATCGGTAGATGGGCACAAGGTAGAGAACGACGGGTCGGTTGAGTTTCGAAGTGATGAGCGAACGAACATGGCTTTCTTTGTTCAATCAGAACAAATTGGCGATTCGATTGACGTTAAGATTCTCAGAAAAGGTGAGGAGAAGAGCCTAACTCTTAAACTTACTAGTGATATTGCCTCTCGACATCTAGTTCCAATGGAGCAGTACGATAAACTACCTTCATATTTTATTTATGGAGGAGTGGTTTTTACACCACTGACAAAGAGTTTATTAAAAAGCTACGGTCCTAAATGGTATTCTAATGCACCAAAGAACCTGACTTCATACCTTTCTTCGAACTATAAGGAGAAGAAAGGTGAGGAGGTAGTTTTAATTTTGAAAGTTCTCTCGTCTTCTCTTAACGAAGGTTATAGCGGCGTTAGTTGGTGGCCTGTGGAGTCCGTAAACGGAGAAGAGGTTTTGAATTTGAAAGATCTTGTCAAAAAAGTGGAATCTTCGGAATCTCCTTACATAGTTTTTAAGCACGAGGATGGACGAGAGTTAGTTTTAGATCGAAATAGAGTTCAGGGTGAAAGTGCCAGTATCCTTCAAACTTATAGGATTAGAGATGATAGATCCGGGGATCTAAAAGTCGGTCAAAATTAATTCTCGATTTCTATCTTAAAAGATGCGAAAGCCAGTATTTGTAGCTCGCCTCTCTTAGAGGTCTGTTCGGGCTGGCACGGTAGTTCTTCGCATCGTGTCCCCTATTTGCCTCTAAACCTTTGAAACCATGTAGAATTAATTAGTTAGCTGTGTATTGAATTGGGTTTGGTAATGCCGAACGATGCCTATGAGCAGCTTGATATTTGAGTAAAATAGTGGTAAATAAGTGCCTGGTTTATACTAAGGATTTAATGTGTTTAAAAATCTAGCGTTGAAGGCAGTTGGGGCCTTTGTGGTCTGTGGTCTGCTCAGTTTTGTAATTAGTCATAGCCTTGCAGACTGGGGTTTGTTTTTTTTCGCGGTGACAGTTCTGATGCCAGCAAACTGGATTGTCCTTATTAGCGTCAAATTCAATACTCTTGCTGCCAGGGCTTTAGCAAGTTCGAAGGTACTTGCTATAAAAGCAGCGGGTGCGTTTTTGATTATCGTGTTTATTCGGTCGCTGATTAGTTTGCCGCTTAGCAACACAGTAATTATGTTTCTTCTATTGACCCTGCTGGTGTCTGCAGATTGGCACCTAAAGGTTAAGGAGCGGCTAAATTCCTAAGGAATTTGAAGGTTGTAAATGGACCAACGGGCTCAATCCGAGCCCTTACTTTAGTAATAGTTTTCAAAAAACCCACTGCCGTGGTCCTCTGTTAGAGACTCTGGAATATCTTCTATAAATCGAGACGGCATACCAGCATACCAACTATTACGGCCAAAAGTTGTTCTGTTAGTTGTCCGAGTTATATAAAGTCTTTTTTTAGCTCTAGTGATTCCGACATAGAGAAGCCTTCTTTCTTCTTCAAGGTCTTCCTTAGACTCTAGGGATCGAGAGTGGGGAAGTAGCCCTTCTTCCAAGCCAACTAGGAATACATTATTAAACTCTAAGCCTTTAGCTAAATGAAGGGTCATTAGTGAAACATTGCCCTGATTGGATTCTTCGGATCCCTGTTTTTCCAAGTTTTTATCCATGTCCGTTGCCAAGCTCGTTCGATCTAAAAAATCCTCAACTTTTGGCATGACTCCATTATCTAAGGAATTCTTTGAGACAAAGTCAGCGGCTACTCTCATTAATTCCTGAATGTTCTCAATTCGACTTTCAGCTTCCGGGGTTTCTTCTGACCGCAGTTTTGCCAGATATTTACTTTCTTCAGCAATGGCGCGAATGAGCTCGGCGATTGCTTCATAGTTTGCAGAGCCTGAGCTGGTGTCTGGGTCGGAAAGGGCAAGGGTTTTTTCGGCTTTAGTTTTTTTAGTTTCAAGGCTTTTGTATAGAGCAAAAAAGCCAGCTAGTTTTTTTTCTAGAGCTGCTGCTAGGAAGCTAGGTTTTTTGTCACCATAATTCTCGGTTGCCAACTTCTCTAGTGCTTCAAGATGGGAAAGGCCTTGTTGTTCTGCCCAGGCGGTAAGCTTTCCTACAGATGTTGCACCAATTCCTCTTGCGGGAGTGTTTATAATTCGTAAAAAAGATTCGTTGTCTTTTTTATTTATGAGCAATTTTAGGTAGGAGAGAATGTCTTTGATTTCTTTTCGCTCATAGAATTTATGACTACCGAAGATTTCGTAGGGAGTGCCTGACTCGAACAATGCTTCCTCAATCGCTCGTGATTGAGCGTTAGTTCTATAAAACACGGCTATGTCGGAGTAGCTATTGCCAGCTGCAATGAGTGAGGTTATTTCTCTAACAACAAACTCGGCTTCCTCTTGATCGTCATAAGATTTAATACAGCTAACTTTCTCGCCAGGCTCATTCCCGGTTACCATGGTTTTTTCTTGTCGACCTTCGTTTGCCGAGATGACCCTATTAGCAATTTTAAGAATGTTTTCTGTTGATCGATAGTTTGTATCTAGGGTTACAACAACTGCATCCGGATAATCTCTGGAGAAATTTAGAATGTTCGTTATAGTAGCGCCACGAAAGGCATAGATAGATTGGTCGTCGTCTCCTACAACACAAAGATTTTTGTGCTCAGCAGCGAGTAGGTTGATTAGCTGATATTGTACATCGTTGGTGTCTTGGTATTCATCAACTAAGATATAGCGAAACTTCCTTCTGAATTTATTAAGAATTACCTTGTCGAGCTTCAGTAAGGAGAGGGCGTTACAGAGTAAATCTCCAAAGTCCATGGCATTACAAGCCAGAAGTTCCTCTTGATAGGCTTGATAAAGATCCGCAACGAGTTCCGACATAGAGTCTGGGACAATCGAAGCTGATCGCAAGTCTTCAGCGTCTAGATAGTTATTTTTTGCTTTGTCTATAAAAGATAAGACAGTTTTAGGCTCGATGATTTTAGGGTCAATTTTCAATCTCTTAAAAACTCGCTTCATCACAGCTCGACTGTCTGAACTATCATAAACTACAAACTGCTTTGTGAATCCAAGATCCTCAGCGTGCTCTCTTAGTATTCTTAGACAAGCAGAATGGAAAGTGGCTACCCACATTCGTCCGGTATTTTGTCTAACTAATGCCCGCACCCGACTTTGCATTTCAGCTGCGGCTTTATTTGTGAATGTTACGGCCAGGATCTCACCTGGTTCAACTCCATGGTTCCTAATTAAATTCGCGATGCGTCTTGTCAGCACACGAGTTTTTCCACTACCTGCTCCAGCAAATACAAGCAGTGGGCCATCGACTTGACTAACGGCTTTGCTTTGAGAGTCATTGAGACCTTGGAGTAGTTTTTCTGTATTTTGAACTGTAGGACTAGAGTCTACTTCTATGTTGTTAAGATTCACTGTCTTCTCATCAAGCGGGGTTTCTTTAGTGGATGTTGGTCTAGTGGAAGCAGAACTGTTCAAACTAACTCCTCGAATTTTATCTAATCTAGGTTCTTAACGTGTTGCTAGTTAGTACTATTGCTTTGCTCATTAAACAAATACTTGAATAGCTCAATAAAGTAACAAAAAAGGGCTCCTTAAGAAGGAGCCCCTGGGGGGATTAAGAGTTGTGTGTGTAGTAAACATGTTGAAATGATAGGTTTTAACTATGAGTCTAATTTATGAGCTCAGTAGCTCGGATTGATTACCTAGGGATCTTTTAGGTAAAGATATCAAAGAACCTACTTCGATCATTGAGCCCAGTTTGCCCCAAAGTTCTAACTTTCTTTGAGATAGTGTTTTTCTTGTCTGAGAGGGTTTCTTAGGTAACGCCTTTTTGGAGAGGGTAATTCTTTTTGATTCTTTGTAGCTCTCTCTATAATTATCAGCGCAATTAACTTTAGGGGTAGAGAATATACTCATCTCAACCTGACTTGCTTTGGTCTTGGGGCTAGTACTAGCTCTCTTTAGACCAGGACCTGCATTTAAACTTTGATCATGGCCCTCAGGGGTGAGAAGATCTTGTAGGGCTAGTTTCCCCACGTAAACTATAGTAAATACTAAAGCGCAAAGTTCGAGAATTGCCATCGGTTCTGTAAAGATGCTTGAAAAAGTGCTTAAAGATTCCATAGTTCCGTTGTCCTTTTGTCGAAGTTTAATAGAAGCGTTTTTCTATAAAAGTTTTATAGAAAAATTATAGAAACAAGGCAAGTCTAAAAACCTTAAAAGAGTCGAGAAGTCAACTAAGTACCTGTAGATACTATAGATATATTTTCCACATGTCCAAGCAATATACTAGAAAAGACGCGCTCTACCTCAAAGCTAAAGCTGAAGGGTATAGGTCTAGAGCGAGTTATAAGTTGTTGGAATTGAACAAAAGAGAGCGATTATTTCGTAAAGGAATGAAGGTTGTCGATCTCGGATGTTTCCCCGGTGGTTGGCTTCAGGTAGCGGCCAATCTTGTGTCTCCGAAGGGGCGAGTGGTTGGTATTGACCTTAAAGAGGTCGAGCCTTTAGGCTTGGAAAATGTTGATATCTTGCTTGGTGATGCTTCAAACCGCGAAAATATTGAGAAGATCCTTTCGTTGCTTGGGGGAAGATCTCAACTTTTACTCTCAGATATGAGTCCTGCATTGACTGGCACCAAGTTTGGAGACGCAGCGAAATCCGCTGAGACGGCTAGAATCGCTTTTGAGCTGGCGGATGACCTACTAAAAGCTAATGGCTCTCTTGTGGCCAAAGTATTTCCCGGAGAGGAGGCAAATGAGCTCTTCAAGGAGTTTAAGGGATGTTATAAATCCTTGCGCCGTGTCAAACTTAAGTCTACTAGGACCTCATCGAATGAGTATTACATTGTAGCTAAAAACTTTAAGGCTTAGTTGTTTGCAAGTTTTGCGAGGGCTGGGCTGTTTTGAAAGAGCAGTTTTGAAAGTTAGTTAGTTTTTGTGAAAAACGGCTAAACGGTTACAACTTTATTATAAACGAGCTTTCTTTAATCATGAGCGCTACCAAAATTCCTATCAAACTTGGCCGAACTCTGATTTCCGTCTTTACGGGATTCGGTTCAGCTTGGCTTTTTCTTTTTAGGGTAGTTGGCCGAGCTTTTCTTCCTCCCTATCATGTCTCATTGGTAATGAAGCAGATTTACCAGGTTGGAGTTGAGTCTATAGCGGTAGTCGGCTTGGTCGGTGGATTTACAGGAGCTGTTTTAGCTGTGCAAGGAGAGTACACACTTTCAAAGTTTGGAGCGACTGCTTATACAAGCCCGATGATTGCCCTTAGTCTTTTGCGAGAGTTAGGGCCCGTGTTGACAGCTTTGATGGTGAACGGTCGAGCTGGGTCAGCGATGACAGCTGAGTTGGGAATAATGAAGATTACTGAGCAGGTGGATGCTTTGCGCTCCATGGCAATTGATCCTCTACAGCATTTGATGGTGCCTCGCTTGATTGCTGGAATAATATGCTTACCACTTTTAACCTGTCTTTTTAATGTGATTGGTATTGCAGGGGGATATCTAGTTGGTGTTGGAACACTGGATCTTTCATCAGGTACTTACATGTCTCAAATGGTCTCAGCAGTTGGTTGGGTGGATGTATACTCTGGTATTATTAAAGCCACTCTGTTTGGCCTCTGTTTCTCTTGGATATCTTGTTATAAAGGTTGGAACTGTGGTTTTGGGGCAGTTGGAGTGAATGCTGCAACGACCAGTGCTGTCGTAACTTCGTCAGTGACAATTCTTGTTTTAGATTATTTCCTCACTTCAATTTTAACTCAGGTTTTGTTTTGATTCAGATTAGGAATCTCTATAAGAATTTTGGGGCTCAGGAAGTCTTGCATGGAGTTGATTTAGAGATCGCCGAAGGAGAGACAATTGCGATTGTCGGTCCAAGTGGAACCGGTAAGAGCGTCCTATTGAAGATAGTCTCGGGTTTGCTTGAGGCTAGTAGTGGGGAGGTGGTGGTAGCTGGACGGTCTGTGACAGATGTTAAGTCTAGTCGAGAACGACAGAAAATATGCCGCAATATGGGCATCCTCTTTCAGTCCGCTGCGTTATTTGACTCTCTTACTTTGTATGACAACGTAGCTTTTCCTCTTAACTATAACTCAAATCTTGAAGTGGATGAGATTCATCAACGAGTTGTTTCTAGAATTGCTGACGTTGGCATGTCAGGAAAGGAGTTAATGCTCCCAGGGGAAGTTTCTATTGGTATGAGAAAGCGAATCGGGATTGCTCGGGCCCTAGTTACAAATCCTGCCATAATACTATTTGATGAGCCTAATACAGGCCTTGACCCCTATATGGGCCAGGAAATCTATGAGTTGATAGCGGAGATGAAGAAAAAGGCTGGTTTCACAGGAGTAGTAATTTCTCACGAGATACCGGAAGTCTTTCAGGTGTGCGATAGAATTGCTATGCTTTATCAAGGGGAAGTTCGAGCCCAAGGTACAGTCGACGAGTTTTTAAGTATTGATGATGCTGTTGTGAAGCAGTTTATAGAAGGAAGTGTCGAAGGACCCATTAGCTTACAGTAGCGTTACGGAGCGTTTGAAAAGAAAATGTCTGATAATAGTCAAAATAAAGAAGTTTCTACTCCAGAGTTCTCACCTCCTAGAAAGAGTTTGAAAACTGAATTTTATGTTGGCCTTTTTGCCCTGGCTGGAGTTTTAGCTTTTGGTTACCTGGCGGTAAATATTGGTGGCATATCCTTATTTAGTAGCAACAATTATCTGATTACTGCTGAGTTTGATAATGTCTCTGGGCTTACAGTAGGCGCTCCGGTTGAAATTGCGGGCGTGCCAATTGGAAGTGTAAGGGCAATTGAACTGCAAGACACGACAGCTGTAGTGCAGCTTGAAGTTAATAAATCCTTTCAACTACGTGATGATGATATTGCCTCAATTCGTACAAAAGGAATCATCGGTGATAAATACCTCAGGATTACTCCTGGATCTTCTGATGAGTTAATAGAGGATAAGGGTCAACTTTTTGATACTGAGTCTGTGGTGGATATGGAAGACATCATCGGCAAGATCATTCATAGTTTGGACTCATAAGCCTTTAGGGTCCAGCCATTCTTCATTGCTAAAAAAAATCAAAGATCATTCAGTAGCAATCGAGTTGAATCACTCGAAGACTTTGGGTGGAAGAGAGACATTCAAATCGATTGCTAGGGCGAGGAGATACAGGTCTTTTAAAAGGGCATGCCTATACACTGAGACCTCTTTGCTCAATGATAATTTTAAAAGCCTGCTCAAGGCGCTGGTAGCGATTTTTGGCGTAGAAGCGCATTTCTTCAGGTAGTTTGTTGATGGCTTCGGGGCCGTATTTTTCTAAAAAGCTAGCGAATCGAACTCTAACTATTTGATCGCTAGTGTCTGGTAATAATCCAATTAGTTTATAGTATGTGCTGTAGTCTTTGGATTGAGGAGTATCGGAGTAGTGAAATCTGAAACCTTCGTACTCCTCTACTGGAATACTAAATACCGTTGCTATCTCGCCGATAAAAGCTTGCTCTTCATCAGAAAAGTGACCATCGGCAATTGAGAGTTGTACTAGAAAGTCTATTAGCAGATCGTAGAGTGGAGTATTGTTGGGGTATTCACTAATGATTTCTTCTGCTAGGGCGATATGAGATATCTTTGCTTTAGGACCTTTATGAAATAGAGAAAGGGCTTTTTGCTCAGCTTGAGCTGAGAGCCTAAGTGAAGTTTTAATGAACTTCTCTACATAAATAACTTCAGATTCGGAAATTATTCCATCTGCAATTACGAGCTTACCAGAAATTAAAAAAAAGTTACCGATTGCCCCATTGAGGAGTTCCTCACTGCTACTACTCTCAGAATTATTCTTTGAGAATAGTTGTTTAAGAAGTTCGATCAAATTTCACAGGTAAACTGACTAGCCGATTAATCTTCAGATTGGGCTAGTTTGTCAGCAAGTTTAGAAATTAGTCCAGACATTTTTTCTTTTCGTACAATTCCAGCGAATTCACTTCGGTAATTAGCTACTAAACTTACGTTTTCAATGATTATATCGTAAATAAACCAGGCGTTATCTTTGCGCTTAAGGCGATAAAAGACTTTTACGTTTTCTCCGTCGGAGACCACTTTGGACTTAAGAGAAGCTTTTTTACCCACTACCTTCTCATCGCCATACTCAATGGTGCTATTAGGAAAACCGTTTATTACTCTGTTTAAATAGGTTTTCGACAGCATTTTACTGAATAGATCAACAAATTCCTTTTTCTCTTGCTCAGATGCTAACTTCCAATTTTTACCCAAACTTCTTTTTGCCATTTCCTCAAAGTCAAAAATAGAGAAAAGATGAGTTTCGAATTTGGCGCGAAACTCCTTGCTGGAAGTGTCAACGTTGGGTTGAGTAACCATAGACTTTGCTTCGTCTATAACTTTGCTGATGTGACCTTTTGGCCCAGAAACCTCTTTGGCTAGAGCTTGGGTGGTAAAAACAGAAACACTGAGAAGCGTCAGTCCTACTAGTGTTATAAAAAAAGTTTTTGACTTCTTCTGAATCGAGTTAAGATTTTTCATGTTAGTCCCCAATTAAAACAACCCTAAAGTAAATTTAAACAACACCTTCTAAAAACCAAAAATGATTAAAACAATTTTAACTTTGACAATGATTCGACGATTTTACGTACTAACTGTTCAATAATTTTGCAGTATCTTCAAGGGAAAATTAAAGCGAGTGTTTACGGAGACTTAGAGGTTTTTCTTGAGGCTGAAAAAAGAGTTTTACTCTGGTGCTTGGTTGTTAAGACTTCCTGATAAGCTAGATTAGCTTTGTATCCAATTTGGAATTATTAAAAAAAAAGGCCAGGCAGAGAGTGTCTGCCTGGCCTTAAATTTAGATGTAAAACTCTAAGTTCTTACATCATTCCTGGCATACCGCCCGGCATTCCACCTGGCATTCCAGCAGGAGCTGAGTCGCCGCCTTCGTCAGGCTTGTCAGCAATAACAGCTTCAGTGGTTAGCATTAACCCAGCAACAGAAGCAGCGTTTTGCAAAGCAGAACGAGTTACTTTAGTTGGGTCAATAACACCAGCTTTAACTAGGTCTTCTATAGTTTCAGTCAAAGCGTTAAAGCCAGTTGAGCCTTTTGCATTTCGAACGTCATTAACAACAACAGCAGCTTCGTGCCCAGCGTTGCTAACAATTGTTCTAAGAGGTGCTTCGATTGCTCTACGGATGATTTTCACCCCAACAGCTTCTTCGTCGTTGATTGTGTCAACATTGTCCAAAGCATCAAGAGTTCTGATGTAAGCAACCCCTCCGCCAGGAACAACGCCTTCTTCAACCGCAGCACGTGTAGCGTGAAGAGCATCTTCAACTCGAGCTTTCTTCTCTTTCATCTCAACTTCGGTAGCAGCACCAACGTTAATAACAGCAACACCGCCAACTAGTTTAGCAAGACGCTCTTGAAGCTTTTCGCGGTCGTAGTCACTTGAAGTGTCTTCGATTTGGTTGCGAATTTGCTTTACTCGAGCTTCAATTCCGTCTTTCTTTCCAGAACCGTCGATAATAGTTGTGTTGTCTTTGTCGATAACAACTCTTTTCGCTTGGCCTAGCTGAGAGACTTCAATGTTCTCAAGCTTAATGCCCAGGTCTTCGCTGATGAACTCGCCGCCAGTAAGAGTAGCAATATCTTCAAGCATTGCTTTTCTTCTGTCACCAAAACCAGGAGCTTTAACAGCAGCCACGTTTAGAGTTCCACGAATTTTGTTAACGACTAGAGTTGCAAGAGCTTCGCCATCAATGTCTTCAGCAATAATTAGCAAAGGACGATTTGACCGAGCTACACCTTCAAGCAGTGGAAGAAGGTCTTTCATGTTAGAAATCTTCTTCTCGTGAATTAGGATGTATGGCTCTTCTTGAACTGTTTCCATTCTGTCTGGATCAGTTACGAAGTAAGGAGAGAGGTATCCTCTGTCGAACTGCATACCTTCAACAACTTCAAGAGAAGTCTCAAGGCTTTTAGCTTCTTCAACAGTGATAACACCTTCTTTACCAACTTTCTCCATCGCTTCAGCAATAATGTCGCCGATGAAAGAATCATTGTTAGCTGAGATAGTTCCCACCTGAGCAATTTCTTCTTTTGATTTGGTTTCTTTAGAAAGCTTTTGAAGCTCAGCTACGATTTTAGTAACTGCTTTATCAATTCCTCTCTTAATGCTCATTGGGTCGTTACCAGCAGCAACTAGTCGGCTTCCTTCACGAAAGATTTCGCGAGCAAGAACAGTAGCAGTAGTCGTTCCGTCACCAGCAATGTCAGAAGTTTTAGAAGCAACTTCTCTTACCATCTGAGCGCCCATATTTTCGAATTTGTTTTCAATTTCGATTTCTTTAGCAACTGTAACACCGTCTTTAGTAACAGTTGGTCCACCGAAAGACTTTTCGATAACAACGTTACGGCCTTTAGGCCCCATAGTAACAGCGACAGCGTCAGCAAGTGTGTTGACACCTTTAAGCATTTCGTCTCGAGCATCGAGACCGTATTCTAAAATTTTAACTCCCATGACCTATTTTCTCCTTTCTAGGTATAATATAAACTATTCAATAACAGCTAAAACGTCGTCTTCTCGCATGATTAGGCGATCTTCAGTTTCAACGTTTACTTCGGTTCCTGCGTATTTTCCGAACAACACAGTGTCGCCAGCTTTAACGTCAAGTGGTCGAACAGAACCGTCTTCTTGGATTTTTCCTTTTCCAACAGCAACAACTTTTCCACGTTGAGGCTTTTCTTTTGCTGTTTCAGGAATGATTATTCCGCCAGCAGTTTTCTCATCTTCGCTAAGTCTCTCGACGATCAATCGATCATGTAGTGGACGTAGGCCCATAATCTTTCTCCGTATTAAAAGGGGACGTTTCCCTTATTTAATGTTTGCAAATATCCACAGAAGCCAATCTATCTGTAGACCTCTATTTATAGACAATTTATGTTTGGTCTAAGCTATGAGGCCAACGTCTCCTCACAAACCAAAACCTCCAGCCAAAAAGCCCGCTAACTAAACAGGCCTTCTATCTGGCTGGTGAGTTTTTAAGCACGGTCTGGGAGGTTGTCAAGCAAGACTCAGTAAAAAATTAATTAAGTTATTTCAGGTTTTTAAATTGCAAGTAAACAACGCGGATGTGTAGATTCTATATTGTTGGCTTTCCTTAATGCTTCTAAGTCTTTAGGGCTCTGGAAGGCAGAATTGTCTCAAATTGTGGCTTTTGACACTTAATAAAGGCTCACTAAATCGATGCGCCTTAAAGGCTGGAGCTAATGTTTCAAGTAGCACGCCTCTTGGCTATAGTGGACTTGTCTAGATTCTCAAGGCTTCGCATTTGTCAGAAATCTTTTCTAGCAGTTACTAGCTCAGTAGCTCAGCTCTCTCCAGCTCCCTATCAGTTAAGTATTTGAGTAATTCTAACCATCGGTAACTTTCTAAAAGTCCATTTTTCTAGGACCAAGGTTTTAGAAAGTTATCGTGCCACATGTTTAGACAAATAAGAGGTTTAAATTGAAAGATATGAGCAATTGGAAAAAAGAGTTTCGAACTGTCTTAGGTTGGTACTTTTTGGGACTCAGGGAGAAATTTGCATTGGGATTTTTGCCTGTTGTGGCCTTATCGACAATTTTTCTTGTAGCCGCCGATATCGGCCAGTCATATGGCTTCATAGTGTGTGTTGCTATAGTCTTGGTAGGCTATATGTTGATTCAATTCCTATCTGCCTTGCGGCTCGGACGGCTTTATAAAACTTCCGTGAATGAAGATTTGAGTTGTCAGCTGAAAAACAGTTTTCTCTACTTCGCAATTCATTTGATATTTTTAGGTGCCATATTATTGTTAATATACTGGGCTTTGCCAAAGCCCGGCTCCGGGAGAGGGGAGATAGAGGCAAGTTTGGAGTTGTTGTTAGCTTCAATATCTTTCTTAAATTTTTGCTGGATGGCCTTTTATTTTTCTAGTTGGCCACTGTTTGCGCTAGTAGATCGAGACTTTCGAGTACTTCTGAGAAAGTATCTTCGAGCATCGGCCGATGACACATTGTGCTTTACCGTGAATTCGATTTGCCAAGGTGTAATGCTGATAGGTATATTTGGTAGCATTTTTTTTCTTGGCCATGATATTTTCAAAGTTATTTCAGTCCTTTTTGTTTTATCTGTAAGTTTTATGGCCCAGTTCTATGCTT
>CALKYB010000176.1 GCA_938003565.1 uncultured bacterium | reverse complement strand
TCGCCGTGACCCTTTGCCTGGGTATCTTAACCAGTGTGTTCTGCGCCCTCTATGTGTCCTATGCGTTGTTTAGGACAATGAAAGTTGAAAACTCCAAGGGTGAGTTGAGTATTTAAGCAGCCTCAACTCAAACCCTAGGGTTTTATGTTTTAGTCTTTTAAGTTGCAATTATATTTATAGTGTATTGAAAATATGAAACTGATACCGGAAAACACAAATATTCCCTTTGTAAGCTATCGATTTATCGGCTTTCTAATCTCTTCTTTGGTGGTAGCGACTTCAATATTCTTTTGGATACAAAAGGGTGATGATAAGTATGGATTAGATTTC
Source organism: uncultured bacterium (assembly GCA_938003565.1). Lineage (GTDB taxonomy): Bacteria > Bdellovibrionota_C > UBA2361 > SZUA-149 > CALKYB01 > CALKYB01. The sequence goes on along the minus strand of CALKYB010000176.1, from coordinate 12,122 downwards.
CGGGGAGGAGCCGAGGTCGTGGTTCGCTTTGATAACCCTGCGGAGCCGGGCCAAATTCGTCAAGCTCTTGAGAAAGCTGGAATTACCGGAGCTGTGGTGCAGAAATTCGGGCAATCTCTGGTTGATGCTCAGAGCTCGAAGAATGAGTTTTCCATTCGTCTCAAGAAGGAGTTTGATGAAGCAGGAACCAGTGAGCAAGACGCTGTTATCGGTAAGCAAATTAGAGCTGCTTTGTCAGCGGGTCTAAGTGGAAATAATTTCCAGGTTCTAAAAGAGGATAGTGTGGGCGCTGTTATTGGTGAGCAGATTAGAAAGGATGGTATTACTGCCCTGGTCACCGCTCTTCTAATAATTCTAATTTATATCTCTATTCGCTTCGAATTTCGTTTCGCCATTGGAGCTATTGCAGCTCTTGTGCACGATATTATAATTACCTCTGGTGTCTATATTGCATCTGGAAGAGAAATCAGTGCTGCTGTTCTTGCTGGTCTTTTAACAATAGTTGGTTATTCTCTAAATGACACGATTATTGTTTACGACCGAATTCGCGAGAACATCGAAAAGGATATTAAGAAGTATGGGATTAAGAAAGGAGCTGGAACAAGTTTATCTGAGCTAATTAATTTTAGTATTAACCAAACTCTAAGCAGAACTTTCTTAACTAGTTTAACTACCTTTTTTGTGGTTTTTATATTGTGGCTGTTCGGAGGTGGGGCGGTTGCTGACCTAGCCTTTACTCTCGTTATTGGAGTAATAGTAGGAACATATTCTTCGATATTTATTGCATCACCAATTTTATTATATTTTGCGGCTAAAGTTGACTAGTCTAGAAGCTGCAGGGGTGGATTTAGATTGATAAGCTAAATAACTTCCTAAAATAACAACAGGTTTATTTTATTTATAGTATTTCCAATGCTCTTATTGCCAGCTCTTAGCTTCTAGGGCTATTCTAAGGGAGTAAGAGCGTTGTCTCAAGAGACCTATCTGAGGTTTGGATTGCTTAGGTAAGCCAATCTTTGATCGTTTATTTGTAACAACCTTACTAAGCCCTGAGCCCTTTGTGTTGATGATATTGTTTATCTTTAACGCAACGTTCAGATTGTCGGAATTAAACACTTGAGCCTCTAAACGGCTCTTTAGATGTGGAGACTAAGTCTATGTCAGAAGGAAAGGAAGTTTTGGTCGTTGTATCAAAATTAAAAAAATTCATTAAAGCTGAAACAGGTATGAATACTTCTAATGGAGTGGCTGAAGTTCTGTCCTCAAAAGTTCGTGGCCTTTGCCAGGATGCTGTTGAAAGAGCTAAGGCTGACGGCAGAAAGACATTGATGGACAGAGATTTCCAGTAGGAATCGATCCAAAAACTAACCACATCTAGTGGTTGTTTTACGAGTGAGGGGCTTCTTTTGAGGCCCCTTTTTTATTCCCGACTAAGCATTAGAAGATTTAGCTAACTTAGGATCTTCTAATAACTGCAATTCTCTAGAGGCAAGAAATGTATGGACGCGATTATTGGCTCCCTCTACTGAATGTTTCTCCAACCATTGTTCGTAGGTCCCCAATTCGAGAGAATCGATGACTGAGGTTAAGTTCTCAATCGGGAGTGAATTAGAAACCAAATGGGGGATGTCTAACAAGCTTGATAAATTGCTTTCACTTAATTCAAAAACGCTCGGATCGGAGCAATCTTTGAGCTTCGGTCTAATATCCAAAGGGCTAAGAGAGATTATTGGTAGAGCAGCCAGGGCAGTTACGGCAGATTCTACTCGCAATTCTAGAAAATCATCCCAAGAGGTGATTCCACTAGGTGTAAGGTAAACATCGATTGAGCTAAAAACAAAGCTCAAGGCCTGAGTTAACTCAAAGAGGCCTTTTTCATATTCTGAGCTTAAATCCAGTATATTTTGGGGGAGTTTATTTGCTAGGCAGAAGCTTTGCGCAGATTCAAATTCGGACTTGTTAAAACATAGAAAGTGAAGTTCTACGCCACTTTTCCCCCCACCAACCCAATCTCCCCCTGAGTTGCTAACATATTTCAAAAGATTTTTACGAGCCATACCAGAGAAAAGGTGGCTGCTTGCTCTAACCAAAACCTTGGCCATCGCACCACTATAGCCAACTGCCTGAAAGTAGGAGTCTCTGGCTCTCCTTAGGTAGTCTGGGCATTTAAAGGCTGGCAAATGAACTAGCTCTGCTTTATTACTAGTTGTGCTTGAGAATCTTTGTACAACGGCTCGGATTTCAGAAGAAGAAGGAGATAAAGTTTGATCAAGATACTTAGCACAGAGCATGCCTTCACAAGTAATATGCTCCTCTATTCTTAGCAGCCCTAGAGACTCCAATCGATTCTCTAGCTGGGCACGGGAGTTGGTTTTACGAACAGTGGTAAAAGACTCCTCGTTTCTCATCAATCCAAGCGTTTGCTTACGAATAGCCCTAGAACCGAGGTTCTCGGTTAAACTATTTGAATGTAAACGATAGCTAATAAGTGGAACTTCACTATCTAGGTGGGCGACATGTCCATAACGGGCAAGCTCAAGTGCAACCCCATAGTCCTCAGCCCCAAGAAAGGAGGCCAAAAATCCTTGGGTAGAGCGCACGGTGGCTGTTCTAAAGAGGAAAGCGGAACAAAGAAAATTGTCCGCGTATGAGGACAGAAGACTTCCGGAGTAGGGAAGTGCCAGAACTTCGGAGCCAGGAGATTCTTGGTCCTGCGGCCTAAAATTGGCGTCTCGAAAGGCTCTACCTTTTTCATCAATTAAGTCAATATTACCATAGGCCACCTCAACTGACGGGTTGGCAGCGATAAACCTAACCAAGCGAGAATAACCTTCATTCTTTACAACATTGTCGGCACTCTGCCAGGTGAGCAAAGTCCCTGAAGCCTCTTTCACCCCTCGATTGAGAGCCGCGCTAATTCCCAGATTTTCCTGCTCAATTAAAGTTACTTGAGCAAGCTTTAAGTAAGGCTCTACAACTTCACTAAAATGATCTGTAGACCCGTCGTTTACTAAAATTATCTCTGTTTCCGGTGGTGAGTTCTTGATAATTGAATTCAAACACTCTGCTAAAAACGACGCGTGGTTGTATACAGGAACGACCACACTGAGACTGGGCTCAAACCACAAATTTTCTTGGTGAGAGGTGGCTGCCCAAGGGAAGGCGCGGAAATTTCGGCGTGACTTTCGTGACCCCGGGCTGATTGATGGTGGTTTTGAGGTAAGAATATTACGAAACAATTTGCCGCTCAGGAGGTTGGTTACATTAATACGCCTCACCTCAAGACTATCTTTTTTTATTGATGATTTCCAGCAACCGGCGCTCAAATGCTTGTTTGATGCTGAGGGCCGCTTGTGCCATTACTAGGAAAGGGGATAACTTAGACCGCGACAAGTTTGAAGTGGAGAGTCAGCGGTGAATTTTGTTTTGGGTGTCATGCCTATTTTGTCGTCTGTTTAGGTTCAGGACCGGTTTTGGAAGTCCTTTACCAATTAAGGAACCGCTAACTCTCCTGCTTGTAGATTCGACTTATACTTTAGAAAGCTTTAATTCAGAGTTATAAGAACTTAATAACTATAAATATTTCAGCCTTGGAGCTAAAAACTTGCCTAAATCTATAGCAATATGTGGCATTCGTGGGATACCTGCAAATTATGGAGGGTTTGAGACATTTGCTGAAGAAATTTCACCCCGCCTCGTGGAACATGGGCACCGAGTTAGGGTTTATGGACGAAGTCATGTCATCACCCATAAAGAGAAGTTTTATAAAGGAGTTGAGCTTGTCCTACTCCCCTCAATTAAACATAAATACTTAGAGACCCCAGTCCATACGTTACTTTGTATTTTGCACCTTCTTTTTAATAGAGTTGACCTAGTGTTAGTTTGCAATGGAGCTAATAGTCCTTTTTTATGGATTCTCAAGCTTGCGCGCATACCTACGGCTATTAACCTTGATGGTATAGAGAGGCTTAGAGGGAAGTGGAATACTCTTGGTAAGCTTTGGTATGCTTTGGGAGAGAGGTGTTCAGTTTGGTTTGGAAATCAACTGATTTCTGATGCCGAGGTTATTCGAAAATACTATCTAGAGCAGTATGGCGCCCCATCTCAGGTTATTGCTTACGGCTACAACGATTCAAAAAGTGGTTTAGTCCATAAAAAAGTCGCTAGTAGTGAATATGATTCTAACCCAGAGTCCAAGCCTGAATCGATTCATACAGAGCTTGGTGTGGAGCCTAATAACTACTTTCTATATGTATCCCGCCTAGAGCCTGAAAATAATGCTCATGTGGTAGTTCAGGCTTATCGTGAACTTTCTAAAACCAGCTTAGTTAACCTACCTCCGTTGGTAATTGTAGGTGATGCACCATATGCGAGTGAATATATCGAAATGGTGAAGAATTTGGCTAAAAATGGTGAAAATTCGGAAAAAAACGGTAATTTCCCTAACATTATTTTCGCTGGTTATCGATTTGGAGAGGCATATGTAGACTTACAAATCGGTGCTTTGGTCTATATTCAGGCTACAGAAGTGGGTGGCACACACCCAGCTTTGGTTGAAGCGATGGGCTTTGGAAATTGTATTATAGTCAATGATACCCCTGAGAATTGCGAGGTTCTAGCGAATTCAGGGCTTGTTTATAAGTTCAATGATCCAAGCTCACTTTGTAGTCTATTTTTTGATCTTTTAGTGAATAAAAACCTTATTTCAAACTATCGAAAACTAGCTTTTGAAAGAGCTCAAAAGACATACTCGTGGAGCAAAATAGCAAATGATTACAGTGATTTAGCTGCTCGCCTAGGAGCTGGTCCTCGATCTGTGAGTAGAGAAAAGAACCAGAAAAATCCCCCTGCTAAAGAGAAGCAAAATTTAAACTAGATCCAACCCTAACACAGCACTAATTTCTAAATTTTATCTCCACCTCCCTTAGAAATCTTTACACTCTATGATTTCCAAATTTGAGTTCGAATTTTACTCCCCCAGAAATGAAAAGTTTTGATTCTTGAATTCGAAACTTTAGAATTCACATTTAAAACTCTCCCAAAAAAAAATTTCAGAAAGATGCAATAACCCTTGTAAAACAGGCTAAAAGTCTTTACCCTTATGGAAAATATTTTTTAACGTGTATTTAATTTTCAAGAGGGTACCTGTGGCCACTAAGAAGAAAACTACAAAGAAGAAAGCTGCTAGCAAGAAAAAGGTTGCTAAAAAGCCAGTAAAGAAGAAAGCTGCTGCTAAAAAGAAACCAGCTAAGAAAAAACCAGCTGCTAAAAAGAAAACTGCTAAGAAAAAGCCTGCCGCCAAAAAGAAGGCAACTGCTAAGAAAAAGCCTGCTGCTAAGAAGAAAACCGCTAAGAAAAAGCCTGCTGCTAAAAAGAAAACTGCTAAGAAAAAACCAGCTGCTAAAAAGAAGACAACTGCTAAGAAAAAGACTGCTAAAACAAAAGCTGCTCCTAAGAAAGTTGCTCAGAAGCCTACTGGCCCTGTTCCTCCAGCGAAGCCTATTTTGGTTACGCCAAAGAACAAAAACACCAAGCAGTATACCCAGTCAGAGCTTTATGAAAGCATTACTGGCTCACTAGGGTTCACTAGCAAGAAAGATGCTAAAGAATTCTACGAAGCTTTTTCTGGAATGATTCAAGGTGCCCTAAAGAAGGGTTACCGCATACCTCTTCCGGGACTTGGTAAAATTCAAGTTAAAAAAAGAAAGGCTAGAATGGGTAGAAACCCAATGACTCAAGAGCCAATTAGAATACCAGCTAAGAAGGCCGTAAAGTTTACTGCCAACAAAGCTCTTAAAGACGCGGTGCTTTAGTTTTGTATTTTAGTTTAAAGCACAAGTCGAAGTCTGGTTCTGCGTTGCAGAGCCAGACTTTCTTATACATTTCCCTTCTGACGGTATATTCATATTCCGTACTACCTGCTCTTGCTCAGAGCGAAGTAGAGAATCAAAGCGAGATAGGTCACGCGAAGTCTGCAGTGGTCTTTTCGGCTCGAAATCAAAATCTATCAGGGGATTACTCGCCCCTAGCAAAAGCTCTAGCCCGACGTCACGTAAAAGTCAGTGCCGAAGAGTGTACCCGACTGGCCGGAAACAAACTAGCTGCCATCGAAGAGTTAACCAAACTTCGATTAAGTGACAACCCCGCTCTGTCCTATCAATCTACCAAAGCACTAATCGAATTCGCAGACGATACTAAAGTTCTAAAAACGCTATTAAGCGATCTTGACGCCTCCGGTAGAGATGGATTGGCGAGAATTATTGCTCATAATATCGATCGTGCTCCGAGCTCTGAGGCTAGAAATATTCTCGCAACTAGAATTCTTGCTAATCCAGCTAACTTCGATAAATCTCGCTCGTTAGCTAAAGTTCTAACCGAAAGTGTTGATCTTTCAGTGGTAGATATGGCAAAGAAGAAATTCCAAAGTAGCAATCCCCAGAAATAACAGTCACTTATATCGTACTTAACAGCTCTCGTTTTTAGAGTGCTCGACTGGTAATCCTCATCAAAGTAGAGCATAATATAGCTTAATCCAGGGCTTCTGTTTCTAAGTATTTTTAGATTCAGGCCTGGCCTAGATTGAAGCTTATTATGACTGCATTTTATCGAAATTCGCTACTTTGCTGCCTTTTGGCCCTGCTAACTTTCACTACTTCTATAAGTGAGAGAAGCGAGGTTGAGGCGTCTCCTCGATCTAACCATTCGAGACAAAGAGTCACTAATTTTCATAGGCACCACTCTCAATTTAATTCTCAAACACTGAATATCCTCAAAGATGCTATTCGAAAGGGAGATCTTAGTTCCCTGCAAATTATCAAAGAAGACTACCTTGAAAAGCAACCTGACTATCATGAGCTACTTCTTCCCGAACTAAAACATACGGCGCTTAGAGCTCTTCTAGTTCGCTTCTCTCTGCAAGATTGGGAAGGTTGGTCTAGGGAGGATACTGGTCCTAAATCTTTAGCCAAGAGATTTAGTGATGACGTTTTTGAAGTGAACACTGAAATCGGTGTATTCCTTGAGACTTCAGCTCAACTATTTCACCGTCTTTACCTCAGAACCGAGGTTGGAGAAGTCTTCGACTCCAAAGTGGAACTTGCTGATTTATTCTCTAATGCAGAGAGACTTTTGAGTTCTAAGGCTACTCCTAACATTCCAGCTTCCTATTTACTTTCCTCACGTGTCCTTGATAATCCCTGGTTACGTTTTGCTCTAGAGGAGAAACAGTGCCAGTTCGTCAGTGAATATCTTTCTTCGAGAAGCCAAATTCAGAATGATGCTTCACTTCTTCGTTCAATATCGGCAAAAGCCTGCAACGAAAAAGCCCTATCAAGGTTAGGAGAACTACTTAAAGGCCTCGCTATAGAACCCAAGTCTCCCCTCAGAAGAGCCTATTTAGACAATCCAGATCTTCTCTCAGCGCTCGAGAGCTTAGCAGTATCTGACAGCGAAATTCGTGGAGCTCTTGGTAACTTTTATGTTTTGTCCGCGGTGGATATGCTAGCAGAATCAGAAATGGAACAAGCTGAAATATACTTAAACCGCTCAGCCAAACTTGTTCCCGAACTTGGCTCGAGACAAGTTGTTCAGACATTTATTGAAGAGAAAGACGATCTACGACTTCAGAAATGGCAAGAGCGGGGAATAGATACCCAAGCCGAAGAGGATTTAGTTGGGGAGACAGAGAAAAGTGAATATTTAGATACATCTGCTTATGAAGAGGATTTCGAGGAAGAATTTGATACAGAAGCTTACGAATATTACGATGAAGAGGGTAATCTATTGGCGGAACCCGGCTCAAGTAGTTGGATCTTCAAAGCTATGATTTGGATTCTGCTTTTGACTTTCCTCTTTTCCCTATTACTACTATTGGTAAAGAGAGCCGCTAGCTCCAGAGGTAAGTTGACTAAAGGCCATCCGAGAGATTTCGAAGACGAGGGTTTTTGGAGCAAGTCGGAACAAAGAGTTGACGAGATGCAGGACGAAATTCTTCAGGAAATAAACAATTCCTGATTTCTAATAGTTCAGAGAAAAGCTAGTATTTTTTTGTCCTTTTCTTAATGCTAAAAAATATAATCACTAGCCTAGTCCCCAGTTTGTCGAATGAACAAAAAACATAATTTACAAATTGCCTGGTTTACTGCTCTCTCAGAAACTATCCCTCTAAAAAGCTCTTTTTTGCTTTCTCGTATTGCTGAAAATTCTAGTCTAGCTGGTCTAGACATTACTCTTTTTGTTGCTGATGCAGATTGGAAGGAATTGCTGCTTTGCGACCCTGAGCGTTCAAGTAAATCCACCCCTGGCTCACTTAACTGGCGTGGTTTTAGGGTAAAGCATTACCTAAGTGCTTTTCTGGCAGATGAGCAAGTCAAGTTCGATTTTTCTATCCATTCCATTGAGAATCACGCTCGTAGCGCATTTTGTCAGCATAGCGTCCGGATTTGGCCAGGTTTGTCTCTCATCTTGGACGGCTCACTGGCTAAGTTCACTGAAGTTGAGTTCTATCATCCAGATAGTGATACTCAGGTAGGTCCTGAGGAAATTGATGAAACTCTTCCGACGACAAAAAATTTGTCTGACTATAAGTCTCGCGGATGGTCAATGGAAATTTTTGACTACCTTTTGGCGAAGAAGAACTCCAGTTTTTTTGATAACCTTAAATGTGGGGTTTTTGATATTGAGACTTCTCAGGCTATTGCCAAGTCAGAAAAATCCACAGTCAATCCTATTCGCTTTGAATACCCCTTGTCACTGACCCCAGAAATAATTAGAAAGAAACGTAGGGTCGAATTAAAGAATAAATTTGACCTATGTCACGACACCAAACTTATCGGTGTAGTAAATGATAATTCATTGTGGGCAGACCAAAATGAACTACTAGAAGCCTACAGAACTCTCATTTTGAACTCAAAGAATGACGCAACGAAGACAGCTCTAGTTTGGTTTTTTTCAGCTAATTCAGGCGCCAGTTGCCAGGCTGAGGTTCTAAAAAAAGCCTATTTGGAGAAAGGTTTAGATCCTAGTTTGTTTCGAACTTGTGAAATCGACAATTCCATTCATTTTGAAGAGCTAATTGGAGGCCTTGATTTTCTTCTGGCCACTGAAATGCGTAAACACTCGGGGACACCTCTCTCTTTTCTTCTAGCAACAGAACACTTAATTCCAGTAGTTTCCTCTAGAATGACAAAACTTTTTGATAGCCCTAATATTAACTATGTTACCGCCGGAGCTGATTACTCCCTGAATGCAGGTTTAGCTCTCACAAAGTTGGTAAATGACTCGAACTATTTGAGAGATATTGTTTCTAAAACTGAAAAATTTCTCTCTGATGTATGTGCAAGGGATTCTTTTCTGGGCAACCTCAACCATGCTTTGGAAAATTATGTCACTAAAGAAGTTTTAGAAGCTAGGAGAGCCGAGTTGGAAAGAGCCAAGGCTTTTATATTTACACAATTTGCTGAATCACTTAGTAGCCCCAACGAAGCACCTGCAAAATATAACTTTTCAGATTCGGTATTTTCCTCTTTGGAATTAGCGATAGGTCAAAAAGGTAATTAATCTTGAATAAAAATCTAAAAATAGCCGCTGTTTTACCTCGATACGGAGAATCTTTAGGTGGAGGAGCTGAAACCCTCACAAAGTCTCTTGTCGAAAATGCACTTCAAAAGCTCGAAATCATTGAGCAAGTGGAGATTTGGACCACCTGCGCACTAGATCACCGAACTTGGAAAAATGAACTTAAGCCGGGCCTTAGCAGAGAAGGTGGTTTATCTGTACACCGGTTTCCAGTCGCCGAAAGGGATCTTGCTGTTTTTCTTCAGGCAGAGAGGTCCATTCATGACGGAATTCGCATTGGAGTTGAGGAACAGTTAGATTGGATGGCTAATAGCGTTAACTCCCACGGCCTTTATAGACATATTGAGTCGGAAGCTGATCAATTTGACTACATTCTATTTGCTCCTTACCTTTTTGCGACTTCATTCTGGGGCAGCTTAATTAGACCAGAAAAATCGATTCTTATTCCCTGTCTTCATGATGAACCCTACGCCTATCAACCTATTTTCAAAGCTTTATTCTCCCGAGTAGCAGGTATTATCTTTAATACTAATGCCGAGAGAGAATTGGCTCAGCAGATCTATGGTCTTGATAACCTTGAGCAACGTTCAGCAGTGGTAGGCATGGGCTTTAATCCACCTGATAATACTACAGTCTCTACGTGTCTTTCGGGGAGCAATTCTGATTTAGATCTAGCTTCACCCTACCTCCTTTATTCGGGTCGCAAAGAACAAGGGAAGAACCTAGATTTGCTAATTAAATATTATTCCACCTGGCGACAAACCAATCCTGAGAATATTTGCCCTTTAGTTTTAATTGGAGCTGGTGAAATAAATTTTCTAGATTCCTTACCTGAGGGAGTTATAGACTTAGGTTTTGTCACCGAAGAGGATAAATCGCTCCTATTTAGCCGTGCAACGCTGCTATGCCAACCATCAGTCAACGAGTCTTTCTCAATAGTTATGATGGAGGCTTGGCAACATAGTTGTCCTGTATTGGTTCATGCGCAGTGCTCGGTTACTCGAGAACATGTTGTAGAAAGCTCTGGTGGTTTATATTTTGCAAATCAGAATGAGTTCTCGGCTATCCTTAACAATATTCTAATCGATCCAACTCTCTCAACTAATTTTGGTGAAAATGGAAAATTGTATGTTGAAGAAGAGTATAGTTGGAGTGCTGTTTTAGAAAGATTTGAAGAAGCTATTTATAAGATTAGTAGTTTTGATTCAAGTCCAGACAAAATGAGAAGTGCCGGAGCCAAATGGTAGAATTTCGCGACTAGGGTTTAATTAGTATTGCTTTTGGCTAAAGGAGTGGGGTGGGTAAAGATCCAAGTAAATTAAATAAGAAAGTGTCAAAAAAATCTTCAAAAAATGAGCCGATGGATAGAATTACTGAATTACGACAAGTAATTTCTCAGGCTAATCACGATTACTACTCCCTAGATGCACCAACTATATCAGATTCCGAGTTTGATTCCTTATTTCGCGAGCTTGTAAATCTTGAAAGTGAAAACCCGGAGTTTTTTAGTAAAGACTCTCCCACACAGACACTCGGATCAAAGCTACCTAGAGATAATATAACCTTTAGTGAAGTTGAGCATAGAGAACCGATGCTTTCTCTCCAAAATGCGCTGAGCATCGATGAGTTTATTGCTTTTGATAAGCGAAACCAGAAAGCTTTAGGGATTGAGCAGTGTGAATATTTTTTAGAATACAAGTTCGACGGACTAGGACTTGAACTAGTTTACGAGAACGGAGATTTGTTGGAGGCTTCTACAAGAGGAGATGGGAAGGTTGGAGAAAATGTTACAAACAATGTTCTAACGATAAAGGAAATACCAAGACGGGTGGAACTAAAAGGTCTTCCAGAGCGATTTGAGGTTAGGGGAGAAGTTTTAATTGAAATAGCTGACTTTGAAAAACTAAATCGGCAAAGAGTTGCCGATGGTGAACCTAGCTTTGCTAATCCTAGAAATGCAGCAGCGGGAAGTCTGAGACAACTGGACTCAAAGGTTACCGCCCAACGCCCTTTAAGTTTTTTCGCCTACGCTATCTCATCACCTTTTGATTTAAAAATTGCTACCCAGGTTGAATTAATGGAAATACTGGGCAAAGCGACATTCCCTATTCAAAAGGACTATGTGGTCCAGAGTAAGCCAGAAAAAATCTTTAAATGGTTTGATAACCTTGAAATGAAAAGGTCTCAACTACCCTACGAAATTGATGGAGCAGTTATTAAGCTTAACAGTTTGGCTGCCCAGGCAGAATTGGGATCACGATCCAGAACTCCAAGATGGGCCGTAGCACTAAAGTTCGCTCCTAGTGAAGGCTTCACCAAGCTACTTGGAATATCAGTTCAGGTTGGTAGAACGGGGACGTTAACGCCTGTGGCCGAACTTGAAGCTGTTGAAATTGGTGGGGTTACAGTCAAACGAGCAACTCTTCATAATCAGGACGAGATTGACCGCAAGGATATTAGAATTGGTGATACCGTTGTAGTCCGAAGACAAGGAGATGTCATTCCCGCTATTGTTAGTGTCGTAGAAAGCAAAAGAACTGGCTCTG
>CALKYB010000175.1 GCA_938003565.1 uncultured bacterium | reverse complement strand
TATTGCGAATAGTTCCTAACAATTGGCTCAAATGATTCGCTGGAAGCGGAACCCATGACGGCTCAATCAAAACCGAGCTACTGGAGGCAGGCTCAGAGCCTAATGGTAGCTTCGGTAAACCCAAAGAAGAAAACGCAGACTGAACATTCTCTAAACTCATAATTTTGGTTTTAGTTTGTATTCCTCTTACAGATTTAGCATCAATGTCAAACTGCAGGTAATTAAAAATCTCCACACCTCCAGTCTTAAAATATAGTTCTACAATTGGGTTAGGCGTTTGACTCAAAACTTTCAGAGAATTTTCAGTTTTAGCGCTTTTACTATTAAGCTCTGGTAAAAAAGCAATATCAGAGATGGAAAAATTCGAGAGGAGATCAATAATTGAATCATCAACTTCAACGGTGTGACTATCCTTAATGATATCGACTGTTCTAATTTCCATAACTTTATTACCCGTCGACCTTACCTCCCACAAATCCAATGTAATTCATTCGTCAAAAACATCAAAACCCTAAAACAATAGTAACCAATGGAGCCTCGAGTAAGGCGCATGCGAGCTTTAGGAGCATTAGAAGTTACTCTTCGAAGATAGCGACCTGGGGTGTGCTAGGCTTAGGAAGCTTATAAAGACAGATACGGCGGTATTTCTCCTAACTACCTATATTGATTGATCTCCTACGTTCCTACCCTATTTAAATTCTTTCCCCTTTAGTTTTTGATGAAAGATGACGTTACTAACTATGGCGATATAGTTAAAAAAATTCAATGTGGTCCAGAACTTAGGGTCCATTCCAAACCCTACAGATGGGAAGTGAATAAGATGGCATGTATTTTAGAGAAGAACGATCATTCTAACGATCAGAGAGGTATAGTTCTTTTGAGTACAATATTTATGTTGGCAGTTATCGCCTCAATGATAGCCGCATTCTATAAGGTCTCTAAAGTCGAGCTTGCTACGACCTTTTCCAATAGACAATCAGTAAACGGATTCTACTCAGCTGAGTCTGGCTTAAACATTAGAGCCTCAGAAATTAAAGATACATTCGATGGATATAATCTTCCCACAGGTTCCTCCCCTAGTACCTCTACTCCTTGTGAAGCTGGAGATGATGGTAGTGGGGACTTTATCTGTAGAAATTATTCTTTAAACAACCAAAATGTTACAACCTATATGGTTGAAGAGCCTGGCAATCCAATAGTGACAACAATTCCTTCTGGTGAGTTGTATCAAAACCTCAACGCACACGAATATAGATACTCTGTTCACTCGATTGCGAAAGATAAGTCCGGCAAAACAACTGCTCAACTAGAGCTTGGATTCAAAAGTCGTCTTGTTCCAATATTTCAGTTTTTGGCGTTTTTTAACAAAGATTTAGAAATCTATAGCTATCCACTCCTTTCACTTGATGGCCCCATTCATGCCAACGGGGATATTTACTTGGTTTCAAATAGCGGTGGAATGTACATCAATGGTCAAATGACTACTACAGAGGATATCTATCTTGGATACAAAGGACAACCGGGAACCTGTCACTATGTATTCGCAGACATCTTCTTTGCCGACCCTGCAGTTACCAACCCGGTAGTACCTGGCGATTATCTGGCCTATGATAGGTGTTCGTTGATGAGTGGTAGGATACATCCCAGACCTCAAACTGACTTTGATCCCTATAACTCTATGGTGCAAACTCATGTTCCTTTAATTTCTGTTCCGCCAGTAGATTCCTTTAACCCAGAGCCAGGCAAAATTTTTTGGGACAAAGCCGACTTACGTCTAGTTTTAAATTTAGATTCGACAGATACAGCCACTGGAGTTGAGGTGAGAACAGCGGCCAATACTGTTGATACCGCCAAAACAACTCTTTTAAACACAAACTGTCCATCGGCAGCATCACATACTAACGACCTGTATGATGCTCGAGAGGACCCAACTGTGTCTCGAAAGTCTAAAATCCTAGAAATAGATATGCAAGAATTACTAAATTGTCTGCACAATGAGAGTTTTCTTGGATATAGCAAAGCGCTCGATGATGATACGGATGGAGGTTTGGTTTTATATTTAACTCTCGATGGTCCAAATTCCGCTAGCTCTCAAAGTTTCTATGGTTCAAGAATCAGCAATGCAGCGGAACTTCAAGCTAGCGCCGCCGGTGCGGCAACAGTGAGAGGTCTAACAATTGTCTCAGATCAAGCAATCTACACTAAGGGAAACTATAATAGTATAAATAAAATCCCCGCCGCATTAATGGGTGATATGTATACCGCGCTTTCATCTGACTGGGATGATATTGATTCAAATAAACCTTTGGAGTTTCGATTAGCCCATACCCCTACAACGGTAAATGCAGCGCTAATTTCAGGTTTTGATACCACGTGTAAAAGGGATCATGGTTGGCCAGAAGGTGAACCCTGTTGGCCCAATAGTTCTCCTAGAGACTCAAGCGGCGGTTTAGGAAATATCATAAGACTCCTTGAAGCGTGGAGCCACCATAGTCATCATTTTCATTCCGCACCGGCATACTTTGCCCCTACTAATTTTGTCTATCGTGGGTCCTTAGTCTCCTTGGCAAACTCACAGCATAACGATGGGCGGTTTGTTTACGGAAGAGACGCGGTTTACCTTCCAACTACCATACCGGGTTTTGTGGGACAGATGTTACCCCCGCATAATGATTGGAAATATGATCAAGATTTTAATAATATTGACAACCTACCTCCACTAACACCCAGGTTCGTCTACCTAAAACAAGAATTATTCATCAAAGATTACTACCAATAATTCTCCAAACGCAGGTTTATTGGGGTTTAAGCGGACCAATACAGGAAATCCGGGCATTGTCGTTTCCTCTGGAATGACAATGGATATTGACCGAAACAATTAAATCCATATTACCCTCGAAACAGTTTCAGACCCAATAAAAAAGTCTAAGTTCGCTCTCGCCAAGAAAACAAATTCCTATTGAACATTGAATATCTCAACGTCCTGAAGCTGCGTCATGCTATCATCGTGCTGAACTCTCATGATATCAGCAACAACTGCACCTGGTTTAGATATAGACAGGCGGACTCGTCCAACATTAGTACCACCCAAGCTAAATAGGCTGTTCAATCCAATATCCCTTCCAGTTGTTCCATCAAGCTCGACTGTTTCACGACCAAGTTCAGTGTCACTTCCCTGGTCGTAACCTACAATCGTCACGGTAACTGTGCTAGTACTAGTATTAAAAAGGCGCAACCAATTGAGCTGATTTCTAAAACTATTATAAGAACCAGCGGCTTCTAATCCTAGAGGCATCCTACCTGCAGCAGTCTCAGAACTTAAAATCTTCCCATCAACTCTATAAATATAAGAAGTACTCTTCGCCAAAATCCTACTGTTATTAGCAGTTCTAACTTCAGCGACCCCTGACTCACCTGAGAGCAGCCCTTCACTCGCATCAAAATGAATTGTCTGTAGTGCTTCTAAATCAAAAGAGTAACTCTTCACATAACCTGCAGTGTTAGAATAAACATCGACAGTAACTCTCTCACTAGCTCTATTAATATTATGGAGCTCCAACCAATTCACTGCACCAGCTCCCCTAGAGACAGTCAAGTACTGAGGTCCAGCCATGCCTGTCGAGCAATTGTCCGCCAAAGCAAACGAACTCATTCTCTCCCCTTCCATGGTCGAAGTATCCACTCCATAACGAAACAGTTGAGCTTGATAATCAGCCCCTATATCACTTGGGACAACCTCAACCAATCCGTAACGGTCTAACTCTAAGTCCTCATGACCAGCTGACATATCTTGACGTCCACCCGGCTCCAAAGTCACAACCTCACTGGCAATACTTGATCCAAACATATCATAGCGATTAACTGTGAAAGTTAGCTTTTTCTGCTTCTCAAGATTTACCAACTGTAAATAATGGGTTGTTGGGTAATCTTGGTCAATTGGGTCTATACTCGGTTGGAAAGTATTAAATCCTGTATAACAAGAGTTTGAAACACTTCCATCACTCATAGCAAACAAATCAGTCATTCCACCCAATGAATCTTCTTGAATTGAAGCTGAGAAAAATTGACCAGCACCAATTGGCGCAAACAGACCCATATCACCGGTGATGCAACCTCCAGGTATTGAAAGCAAGTCAGCGCGACCATAGTCAAACATAGAAAAACCATCCATATCGTTAATTGAATGATCTATTTGTTGGCCCGCAGCGAAACTAAGCACTTCAGAGGAAAGTAAACCTCCTACTGAATTGTATAGTGCAACTGTAACAGTAACTGAATCAGTACAGAGATTAGTCATTGAAACAAAGTTCTGTTGGTCACAAAATCCATTCCAAAGCACACTGGCTAATCCAGGAGGAGTCACAGACACAACCAAGCCCGCATCAACTGATAAATTAATGTCTCCTGCATTTAATGTAAAAACTGGGGTCATTCCAGAAATTGAGTCGGCATCGCTATCTGCGCTATCATCTCCGCCTATTTCACTAGAAGTAAAACCGTAACCATCAGGAGCTGAAAAAGTAACGCTGTATTCCCCTGGAGGCAAATTAGTGAAAAGGTAGTTTCCGTTGGCATCGGTTGTCATAGTAAATATTTGATCATCTCCTCCACCTGGAATACCGTCTAAACCATAATAAGTAGCGGTCACAACGACACCTGGAGCACCAGACTCTCCTGGATCTTGGACTCCATCTTCATCAGTATCGAACCATACGGTATCACCTAGACTCGCAGTTGTTGGGTCTTCCGTTAAACCAGCATCAACATTTCGAACATCCTCCCCTAGTCCAACTGAAATTACTGGTGTAACACCTGTAAATGGATCCGCATCACTATCAAGGTCATCATCCCCACCCGAATCATTGGCGGTAAATGAGAACCCAGCTGGAGGTGTAAACTGAACTTGATAATCATACGAAAATATATCTGAGAAAAGATAATTTCCGCTAGAATCAGTAGTAGTAGAGTAGGTCAGATCATCGCCTCCACCAAGTAATCCATCAGGCCCAAAACAAACAAGTGTGACAGTAACTCCGGCGGCTCCTAGCTCAGATCCATCCTGAACCCCATCGCCGTTGGTATCATACCAAACAGTATCGCCCAAGGAGGAGGGAGGGACAAAA
>CALKYB010000174.1 GCA_938003565.1 uncultured bacterium | reverse complement strand
GTAACAAAAAATTTCCAAAGGAAGGTTAGGATTTAACTTTTCCTTTAATAGAGAGAACGAAGCGCTAAGATCTTCTAAAAATTTCGGTCCAGACATTTCTGTCGCGTAGCAATGTGAGCTAGTGTGAGAGCCGAAGCTAATGTTCTGTAATGCTAACTCATTCACTTCACTCCAGTTCATGAATTGTCTTTCTTGTTTAGGCAGTGAGTTGCTTATTTCTTCTACAATCGCACTTCTAGTTTCAGGTGATACTGTTTTAAGAGCCAAGAAACTTTTTTCAAAATTAAAATTATCCTTAGTTAAGACAGTCAAGGAGTGTTTGGCCCTTCTGGGGGTAAAGATGCCATGATTCTCAAACAGTTCGAAAAGATCCTCCCGGCAATGTTGAATCGCTAAAGCAATTTTGTCAGACCAGAATAAATTGTTCTCTCCAATAAAATCAGTTGCTAGGAAAATCGCCGCCGGCGCTTTGTATTTCTTCAAAATTGGAGCAGCAATCGTAAAGTTATCCAACCATCCATCGTCAAAAGTGATAGCAATATCTTCTGCGGAAGCACTACCTTGTGAAATAATTTTTTTCACAAGTTGGTCTAAGCTTAGAATGTTGTAATTTTTTGATAGAAAGTCTACCTGCATTTCAAAGGTTTCAGGCCTCGTATACATACCGGGTTCAGTGTACCAGGGGATTTCTTCTGGATCTATGACGCGGTGATACATCAGGACCTTAGCTTTTAAGTTGTGCAGCTTAAGTTTGTCTTTAGGAAGCAGGGCGCAACCAGAAGCGAGAACCTTTTTTACTTTGTGGCGATAAGAAGTTGGACGATCAGGTGTAGTTTTGTAAACACTCATAAAGGTCGCTTGGTATTTTTGAGATTTTAAACTCAAAATTATTATTTAACTTTACGAAAGCATGTTTAGTCGATGCTCTATTTACTACGACTTCGCTTTCAGAATTCGAGAATATTTTATACTCAAACGAAAAGTGACTTTTCCTCAAGTCCACTACTTTAAGTTCAGCAAAAAGCTCTTGCCCATACTTTATAGGTTTATGGAACGTTTGGGAAGATTCCTGGATGACCAAATGGTTACCGCCTTCTACCAGCTCTGGGTAAGGAAATCCCAAATGCTTTAGAAAAACTTCTCTTAGCTCTTCATAGATGTGGAAATACCGGGCGTGGTAAAGAACGCCCCCCATATCAAATTCTCCCAGACGAACTGGATTAATTTTTGAAGAGAATTTCATCCTTACCAACTAGTTTGGTTTTTTGGGATTCTAAGAAATCTCAGACTCTGGGTCCCAATTTTCAATAAACTGAGTGATGTAATGCAAAAAGTGTCCGGATAGCGAGCCATCAATTATTCTGTGGTCATAGGATAGAGTTATGTTCATCATTTGACGAATAGCTATCATATCATTGACCACCATCGGGCGCTTTTTGATGGCACAAGTCGCTAAAATTGCAGCTTGTGGTTGGTTAATAATTGGGCATCCTATTATGTTTCCAAAGACACCAGGGTTCGTAACAGTAAAAGTACCACCTTGAGTTTCCTCGGGCTTAAGTTTTTTGGATCTAGCTCTTTCCGCCAAGTCTTTTAATTGTCTGGCGATTCCACCTATGCTCAAGTGGTCTGCTTTCTTGATTACAGGAACGATTAATCCTGATGTTCCTAAGGCAACAGCAACGCCGAGGTTTATATCTTTTTTCAGGATAATATTGTTTCCGTCAACGGAGGAGTTTATTTGGGGGTATTGAATTAATCCTTTTACCGCAGCTAGAAGAAAAAATGGAGTAAAACTGAGCTTGAAACCTTCTCTTTTTAGGAAAGCAGCTTGGTGTTTCTTTCTAGCTAAGGCGATATTTGTTACATCTACCTCAGCCACTGAATAAACATGAGGACTTGTAGCTTTACTACGTACCATGTGTTCAGCAATAAGCTGCCGCATTCGATTCATTGGTTGAACGGTGACACCGTCTTCACCATATTCCATGTTATTAACCGGTTCTGGAACTGCACTTTTGGCCTCTCTTGGAGCCGCTGCACGTGACTTGGAATCTCGAGTTTCTAAGTAGTTAAGAAAATCTTTTTTACTCACACGACCACCAGTTCCGGTTCCTGGTATCGCAGCCAATTCAACTGCCGAAATATTATGTTGTTCAGCTAGGCTTCTTACCAAAGGAGAGTAATACCTGTCGCTATTATCAGATGTTTGAGCGGGAGCAGGACTTGGACTAGCAGGAGCGGAGACTTGTGATGTTTGAGCTGGAGCAGCGGGTGCTGGAGTTGGAGCACTGGCTTGAGGTTCGGGGGCAGCTTGGGTTGGCTCTGTTGGAGCCAGACTACTTTCCACTATCTGTGCATTTGCTGCGTCAGTTTCAATTAGCGCGATAATGGATTTAACAGCGACCGTATCTCCTTCCTGCGCTCTAAACTCGACTAAGACACCTGACTCAGGAGCAGGGATTTCAGAATCAACTTTATCAGTAGAAATTTCTAGGATTGTTTCATCTTTTTTTACTTCATCGCCGACATTCTTCAGCCATTTCAATACAGTAGCTTCAGTAATAGATTCACCCATCTGAGGCATAACCATTTCGACTTTCATTTTCTTTCCTAGTAACTATACAAAGTAAAAATTAACAAAGGTACCTTACAGGACCCTACCTGAACTTAGACGGTAGAATCCGTTTGGAGGGTTCTAGCAATTTATTTCATCGTTGTCAG
>CALKYB010000173.1 GCA_938003565.1 uncultured bacterium | reverse complement strand
ATTGAAGTGGAAAAAATTATCGCCTCTTGTTTTGACTCCGATGCCGAAGAGCTCACGACAATATCCCAGTATCTTCTGGAACTGGGTGGAAAAAGAGTAAGGCCATTGTTATGCTTGCTTACAGCTAAACTTTTCTCTGCTCCTACCCCGCCAAAGGAACTACTCACTACAGCTGCCGGAATTGAGTTAATCCATATGGCGACCTTGCTTCATGACGATATCATTGACGAATCCCTGGTCAGAAGAAATAGTGAATCGGCTTTTAAAAAATTTGGGCAAACGCCTACACTATTAACCGGAGACTTCCTACTTGTTAGAGCTTTTGGCTTGTGCGCCAAACTAGGAGACCTTTTCATCGTTGAAGAGACAGAAAACGCCTGTGTTAGACTAACCGAAGGAGAGTTGTTGGAAGGCCATATAGCTCCCGAGCGGCATGTGGATTTTGATGAGTATATCAGAATAATCTCTGGCAAGACCGCTTCTCTTTTCGCTTTAGCTACAACCACTGGTGCATATTTCTGTGCCTCCGATAAAGAAGATGTTGAAACGATGAGAAAGTTTGGTCGAGAGTTAGGTCTTCTTTTTCAAATGGTAGACGATGTCCTAGATATTTCAGCCGATAAAAACTTGTTAGGTAAACCTGGAGGTGTAGACCTAAAACAAAGAGTACCCACTTTAGTTAATATTTTATGGCTGACTCGAGAAGAAGAAAAAGCAAAGCAGTTCTTCCAACAAAAATCTTATTCTGAAAATGACATTCAAGAAACAAAGTCCTATCTTCTATCTTCCCCAGTCTTCAGTGACTGTATAAACAAAATCGAGGAATCCTATACCAAAGCAACTAGCCTACTTAATCAAATTCGCTCGAATAATATTGATCAAGCCTCAAAATCTGCCTTAATAGAACTCATGGATTACACCGTGGGTAGAATCAAACTAACTGCCTCAACACCTGTCTAGACCAGCGCAACAGCCAATTTTTTTTAATATCACCCCTTACTTGACACCAATATACCCATCCTAGTATCAACTTCGGCATGGACGAACTTTCAATCCGATGGGTATAAAGTATATCCTGTCCTGCTAACATAGGCTTTGAAAAACAGGAGGCATTCAAGGATCTTAAAAGGGTACGCCTATACTTAATCAGCCTATTTGTTTCATCGATATAAATTTGCCGACTGTGGATTGTAAAACTGAATCTCAAACTTCAATAAACTTCTAGAATGAATTATTCAAAAACTCGCCACCCAATCGAAATTAGCAATTGCACGTCCGCCAACGACGAGAATGTTCTACACATCAAGTGGTCCGATGGCAGCGAGAGTTTTTTCTCCGGACATTTCCTAAGACTCAACTGCCCCTGTGCTACTTGCTTGGAAACTCGAGGCGCTTCCTCCCACGACTCACCACTCACAGCAAAATCTCAGCCAGCTCCGGTAGGTCGAGCCCGTCTTCTCACGGTGGAAAAAGACATTTCAGAATCATTGAAACTACTAGAGATTTCCGGCGTGGGAAATTATGCAATTGGCCTTAGCTGGGCTGACGGTCATAGCACTGGCATTTATTCGTTCTCCTATCTTGAAAAACTTGATTGCTAAGGCCAGCTTCTGACACTGAATATCTGCTCTACCACCCCAAACTAATCACATTGTCGTAGCCCGACAAATTTCTTATAGTCTTCTCAAGACCATCAATTTATATTTTACCTAGGACCAAAATGATTTCGGTTAAATCTGGATTAGACATCTTACTAGAATCTCAATCTAGTAAGTTAAATAAAATGCGAATTGGCTTAATAGCTAATCATTCTGCTGTTGATTACACCGGCAACCATATAGTTGACCGCTTATCAGAATTATCCAATTTAAGCATTGTTAGACTATTTGCCCCAGAGCATGGCTTTAGAGGCGAAGCCCAGGACATGGAATCTGTTGGATCGACTAAAGATTTAAAAACAGGTTTGGAAATTGTTAGTCTTTACGGGGAAAAAGAAGACAGTCTTAAGCCCAACCCAGAACATCTAAAGGATTTGGATGCCATAGTCTTCGATATCCAAGACGTAGGTGCAAGGTATTACACATATGCGAATACCTTAGCCTACACAATGCAGGTAGCGGCCAAGCTCAACATCAAAGTTTTTGTTCTAGACCGGCCAAATCCTATTGACGGAATTCATATAGAAGGCTCGCCACTACTAAACGATTTTCATTCATTTTGCGGATATACCCCGATCCCAAATAGACATGGCTTGACCGTCGGAGAGTTGGCCATTGTCTTTAAAAAAGGCTTAGCGATCGGTGGCGGGGATGTGACCGGGATTGATTGTGATTTAGAAATAATAAAAATGGAGAACTGGAATCGCGAAATGATTTTTGATGAAACCGCTCTACCATGGGTCTTCCCGAGTCCCAATATGCCTACTCTCGAAACGGCCTTAGTTTACCCTGGAGGTTGCCTTTTTGAAGCGACTAATATTTCAGAAGGACGTGGAACAACTAAACCTTTTGAACTACTAGGCGCTCCCTATATTGATGCCGAAGCTTGGAGAGATAAAAGTATCGAGCTTTACGCTCAACTAACCCAAAAGGAACCAAGCGATTTCTTTCTAAGACCGACTAGCTTTTGCCCAAAGTTTCAAAAATCAGCCGACGAGTCATGTTTTGGCGTTCAAATTCATTTAATAAATCGCAAATCGAAATTCTCCTACAAACTCTGTTTAGCTATGATTGCTGCAGCTAAGTCTCTTTGGCCAGAGAGTTTTGCTTGGAGAAAAGAAGCCTACGAATTTAAGGATGAACTCTCTCCAATTGACATTCTTTATGGCTCTAGCAGCTACAGACTTCAGCTCGAGTCTAATCCAGAAGACCTAACTAAAATCAAAAAAGAAATTGATGAGTTTGAAGAAAAATTTCTAGAAAAACGAACCGAGTTTCTACTCTACTAAGGTTATTTCAAGCATTAGGCTTAAATGATTTACGCTGGTTCAAATATAGCCGGGCGTACGCGGGGAAGACAACAACCTCAGCCCCTCGCTCATCGAGAAACGGCCCAACATAAAAACCAAGGCAAACTCTAAACCGTGCTCGCTCCAAAAAAATCTAAAACAAAACTAGGACTCATCCAACATATTGGCGATACCCAGCAAGAGATGATCAGTGCGCTTTTCTATATTGGTTTCCCTACCTTCAACAGACTTTTTCTCGAACTGGAACATGCCGCCAGCCTGTGCAGTTTTTAGAATATCAACAAAAGCATCCTCTCCCTCTTGAGTGACACCATTTCTACTTGAATGAGCAAACACTACTTGACCCGTGTCCACACCAATCTCACCACTAAAGTCACCACAATCCACATTCATAAGTCCAGTCTGACGCGCACCCATAAATAACTGAATCAAATCAAAAACACTGATATGGCTAAAACTTCCACTAACCCCACTGTTTTTGCCACGTTTAATAATAGCACCCACTCTCAGAGCCAGCTCCCCTTCATCAGCCGGCATCAATATGAAGTCGTCGCAGCCGGCACGAAAGCAGTCTAGCTTGTCGTGATTCTCTTCGCTTACCACCACCACGGGAATTCCAGATAAAGCAGACTCCTCTCGAATTAAGTCCAAGAGATCAATAGCTCCCAGTCCAGGTAGGTTATCTGAACAAAGTATAGCGTCTGGTTGTTGAGCACGAGTCGACTCCAAACCTGAGATAATGCACCGGCGAGCAAGAATTTCGAAACCTGATTTTTCCAAGCTAAAAGACAGCCGGTCTAGCTGGGTTGAATCATTCTCAATTATTAATATCTTAGACATACAAAAACATCATAAAACGCAAAGTTGACCATAGTTGGTAGCTAAGCCCTGCAAATCAATTCGCCCTAACGAATATCAAATCGTTCGAGAAACTTACTAAAGTCGGATTTTTCACACCGAGGCTTACAAGAGTTTGGATGACGAGAACCAAGAATTTGTTTCTCTTTCCGCATTAGGTGACTAATTAACTCGCGAATTATATTTCTAGGGTATTACGATTAAAATACTTAACTATTATGGAATATTTCAAACATTATCGAGTCTTTTCGCCATTTCCCATAATCAAAAGAATATAGTGGCATCATTGTTTCCTTTCTCAATTAATTTTGAAAGGGATTTGGATGTAAGGTTTAAAAAAATTAAGAATGAGGACCAGCGTTGTCGAATCAATCTGACAAGCCAATTGCAGACACCACAACAGCAAAGCCTGAAGAGGTTTCGGCTGAGCCTGGCCAAAATGCTGGGGGTAATACTGCCTTTCATCACGACGAAAACGACCCGCTATTGAAGTATTCAACCCCTCAACCGGGTGATTTCGGCCTCACTAGAATCTCTCTTTCTCAAAGTCAATTCCATGACATCAATCAACTGCTTGCTAAGCTACATGAAAAGACGAAGTGCCCTGCGATTATTTTGACTGACCACAGTGGTCTAGTAATTGCTCAGGACGGCTCAATGGATACCAATGAACTCCCCACCCTCGCCGCATTATCAGCCGCCGACTACGCCGCTACGAGCGAAATGGCTAGAATTATCGGTGAAGCGGATGGATTCAAAATGCACTACCATGAAGGTCCCAGAATGAACGTTTACGTGTCTGGAGTGATCGACAAATTTATATTAGTAATAGTTTTCTCAAAAGACACTACCTTTGGTATGGTCAAGGTGCTCACTAATAAGGCAATTAAAGAATTCGAAGAAATATTTAATCGACAACATAATCAAGAAGAGCAGGTAGAGGCTGCTCAATTGAAAGGCAAGTTAAATGAAGATGAGTTCTGCGATGAGCTCACAAGTCGCCTAGATGCGGCACTCTTCGGGAAACCGAATGATGTTTAAATTGGTGTTTTTATCTTAGCAGTTTCTACAATATTGGTTTGGGAGAAATTTAGTGTTTATTAACTACGGACTTAATCAAATAGATTTAAAGATCGTCTATTACGGTCCCGGCTTTTCTGGTAAGACAACCAACCTCGAGTGGGCACATTCCCATATCGATCCTGAATTAAGAAGTGATATTCTAAATCTAAAAACGAAAGAAGACCGAACTATTTTCTTTGACTTTATGCAATTTGAAGTAGGAAAGATTAAAGGTCTTACACCTAAATTCAATCTCTATACTGTCCCTGGTCAAGACATATATACTGTCTGTAGAAAAATTATTCTAAATGGAGTAGATGGCGTTATCTACGTAGCTGACAGTGGTCCAGACAGAATGAGAGACAATCTCTTCACGCTTATTGACCTTGTAAAAAACCTTAAAGAAAACAAACACAAAGTAGAAGAGTTTCCAATTATAATGCAATACAACAAGCGTGACGTTGAAGACGCTTTATCAATAGAATATCTTAGTAAAACTTTAAATAGATTTAACGCCCCAGAATTCGAAGCCATAGCTATTCAAGGTGACGGCGTTTTCGAAAGCCTCAGAACTGCTATAGATCTAGTCGTTCGACGTGTCAGAACGATGGTTTAAATCTTTAAGCCCCAAGCTCTTCAAAAACTTCGCCGGCTTTTTCCAGAGTCTGGTCAATCAACAACTCATCATGCGTAGTGCCAATAAACCCTGCTTCGAAAGCTGAAGGAGCAAGGTAAACACCCTTTTTTAACATAGCCCAAAAAAACTGTTTAAACTGCTCCAAGTTACACTCTTTAGCGTCGGCAAAGTTTTCTACCGGCTCGCTATTGAAAGAATATCCGAACATCGATCCACAGGTATTCGTTTGCAAAGAAATACCGTTCTCTGAGGCCAACTGACTTAGACCTTGAGTCAACTTCTTGGTCTTTTCACTCAAAACACTATAAGGATTAGAACTTCTCAACTCGCGAATAGTCGCTAGTCCCGCAGTCATCGCAAGAGGATTACCAGAGAGAGTTCCTGCTTGATAAACACCACCTTCGGGGGCGAGTTGGGACATTAAATCTTTAGGGCCAGCAAAAGCACCGACGGGAAGACCACCACCTATAACTTTTCCAAAAGTTACCAAATCCGGCTGCACCCCATAACGCTCAATTGCCCCGCCCAACCCAACTCTAAAACCACTCATGACTTCATCAAAAACTAATAATATCCCGTTTTCTGAGCAGATTTTACGTAGCCCTTCAAGGTAACCAGGCTTAGGCAGGACAAGACCCATATTTCCCGGCACAGGCTCAATAATTAAAGCTGCTACTTTTTTAGATCCAATTTCAGAGATGGACCGGGAGAAAGCATCCAGATCGTTAAATGGCAAACTACAAGTCAACCTAGCAATATCAGCACAAACTCCAGGGCTACCTGCTATTCCATAGGTCGCAACACCACTGCCAGCCTCAACCAAAAGACTATCTGAATGTCCATGGTAACAACCATCACACTTCAAGATAATCTCTCGACCAGTGGCTGCCCGGGCCAAACGAATGGCGCTCATAGTAGCTTCAGTGCCGGAATTAACCATTCGAACACTTTCAATACCTGGCACAATTGAGACAATCTCCTCAGCTAATTCAACTTCAGGTTCGCACGGAGCTCCAAAACTTGTTGTAGAGCGAGCTGCGACCTGAATAGCCTCTAACACCATTGGAGCAGCGTGACCAAGTATCATGGGGCCCCAAGAACCGACATAATCAATATAGGAGTTACCATCGACATCTCGAAGCATAGCTCCCTCGGCACTCGCAAAGA
>CALKYB010000172.1 GCA_938003565.1 uncultured bacterium | reverse complement strand
AATAAATATAATTAGATCTAGAATTATCCCAAGCAGAATTTTACCAGAAGAATATCTAGGCCCTCTGTTGGCAAAATTAAGTGATGATGGCTCGTTAGCAAAAACACTTTCAGTTAAAATGGAAGAGATTGAGGATGAGTTTAATGATTTGAAAGGAGATGTTGGTGTGCACGAAAGCTCTCTTGGCACTTGTATTTGGGAACTTGAGAGCGTGTTCGATGATTTTTCTAAAAGTGATAACTTCATTGTCAGTATCAATATTAAAGTCACTGACATCAGTTGGGTTACGCAAGATCTCCTTGAAACCCTCTGCTGTAAAAGATCCAACATAAAGTCCTTCATTCCTAAATCTCTCAGAAAGACCAACTAGTTTGTCAGGAGCAATAGCAACTCCAGCAACCTCAAAAAGTCCATTTGAAGGATTCATTCGAATCATCGTGTGATCTAGCTCACCTCGAGTATTCCAAATAACTTGAGCAACGTTAGCTTGCTGCTGAGAAGAGATTCCCGTGTTCTCAGCAAAATCCTTTGAACCAGCTTCGAGCTTACCTAAAGTACTAGCAACTGAGGTTGCAGCGTCAGCTCCGGGTTTTTTATCATCTCTAAGACGCTGAGCCATAAGAGTCGGATTAAGAGTAGCGCCGTAAAAGTTCAGATTTCCGTTTGAAACAGACACATTGTCACTACTAATATTCACCCCATTAGCAGCTGCATCTCTCAATCCACCAACAATAGTAATTCTATCTGCAGGCGGAATCCCAGCAGCAGTCATATCCTCATCAATATTTTTGATGGTAGCCTCAGCTTTTTCGAGATTAGTTTCCTCACCTGTAGTGACTGGAACTTCAGTAGGAGTCTCTTGAGCTAAAAGACTTGCCGGAATAACAACCAAGAATAAAGCGGCAAGCAAAACAATTGCAACCTTTTCAAAACTATTTTTTACAAACAAAACATTCATTTTCCTTCTCCTTAAAAACCTTTTAAATATTTCTATTTAATTAAAAGCTTCAAGCTAGTGGGCCGAGACGGCTGCGACTAGAACCTTGAGAGCTTATCTTTGTTCTTCTTAATCTTTTTGACTTTCCTAGGGCCTTTTTCTCGATAGGAAATTTCTTGAATAACAGGCTTCTTACCATTCATTCCTCGAGCAGATCCTTTCTCAACTTTGCCAATTCTTTTCGATGATAGCCGAGCAACTGACCTAGGCATTTCAGTGGGAAGCCCTTGAGCAGTTCGAACAAACTCATACATATGTGTAAAACTTTGTTCTCCAGTTTTCACAAAGGCTTTGTTTGTATTTTTGGTCATTACGACCAACGCTGGTACAAACGATACTTGAAGTTGTCTTGCAACTTCCTCTCCCTGAAACATCGGCAAAGTCAGACCTGTATAATCTTTATAAGAATCCAACCAGACGTCAGGAGTTTGCCCAAGTGTAAGAGCACGCATTTTAACGCGTTTATCATTTTTAGTAGCAAGATATAGTCTTTCAACATCCGGAGCCATTGTTCGACAATAACGGCAGTCGAGTGAGAAAAAGTAAAATACTTCGATTTCAGCTTTAGGATCAGCCTCAACTCTTCTCATCGCATCCTTATGAGATGGCTTAAAAAGAGAACCCATCTCTTGGCGTGATTCCGCCAAAGCATGATTTAGCATGTCAGGAGCGCGGTAAAAATCATCATCGTTAATCTTACCTTCTTCGTGAAGTACTTCTGCAACCAATCCGCTCCACTCCCGAACATAATACATGACATCAGACATGTACTGAGTATACTGCCGAGCATAAGCCTTTGCATTTTTTCTATCGCCCATAGCGAGAGCTTCCATTCCACCATGAACGGGTGCAGGTGCATCAGCTTCAATACGCATTGAAGTTCTTTGATTCGGAGCCTTAAGCTCACCAGGATTATCTCGTGAGATAACTTCAAAGCTTGCTTTTTTAAGTGGGGCTTCCCCATCAGAGAGCTTTCTAGATTTGGCACTATTTGCCCTCAGGGCTTCAGCCTGTTTTTTCTTAGCAGCAGCTTTTTCTAAAACTTCCTCATTTGGAATTTGAATAGTGTGAACTTTTTTCTTTTTGCTAAAAACATTCAAGTTAGAAAACTTGCCAGAGAAAAAGTCCATGCTAAATGAAGACTGGCTTTTGCTATCCGCAAATGAGACTGCGGGAGTGGAAACTACCCCGCCAACAAGGGCAGAAACAAAAAATAAATTAATCGCTGTAGACTTCTGAATCATCATGCTAAAAAACCTTTTCCGACACTTCACTTTAGCGGCAAGTGGCTGGTCTCTATCGAAGGAACTCTTTGAGGGGAGAATTAGTGAACGGAACACTAGTCCGGCTTGCGATAAAATCAGACCAAGCGAAAAAATAGCTAACCAATTTAAAACTCTTACTTCCATCAAAACGCTCCCACACTGCGTAAAAAATAAACCTTATGAGAAATCGCTGGCGACCATTCCAACTATTTTCTCTCTATATATACATTATGGGTAAATTGAGACCTTGCGTGACCTTTATGGGGGATCTAAATGAAAAACTTTGATCAGTTATTTCAAATACTTACGCTACAGAAGCCTCCTTATTTCCAAGATAAGCAACAGATCTACAACTTTCAGCTGTCGAAATTAGTAGTTATTAGACTCTAAACTAGCCAAAACCCAAGCTATTTCTGATTGATTTTATGTCTAATTACTGCTAATATCGACTCAGAATATACCCAAGATCCCGCTCTCTCACATCCCCCCCCTCTCCTGGTAGTAGCGTCACTACCACTTCCACTGGGTTTTCTGCCCAATCGAAGTGGTAACTACATTTAGGTTAATAAAAACCTACCTTAAAACATAATCAACAAGAGGAATATGAATGAAAGAACTCGACTGGCTCGGGAGCTTGACGCTCGTCGCACTTACCGTAGTGGCGGTCCAGTATGTGGCGATAAAATGCCGATTGCACGGCACTTCAGGACTAATCTTAGGTGGCATAGTCGTCAGCCTATTGGGGCCAC
>CALKYB010000171.1 GCA_938003565.1 uncultured bacterium | reverse complement strand
AGGCGGCTCTGCTAATGTCGCACATGAGTTTATTCAAGGGATCTACCTCGGCGACTCCCCGAGCGATTGACGGTACGCCAATGCCGGTGACCAGTGAAGCTAAACCACCATTCCCCTCATTTACGGGATAGTTCCACGTGGACATAATAAGCGCGAGCTCAAATGGTCGGCGCCGGCTTGTATACTCCACAGCATTGGCAGTTTGCGTCTTTTGCCACTTGAATGGGTCTTTTTTGAACTGGGTAAGGACGCCCAGAAATTTAGCTAAATCACTGTGATGTTCATCTGCAGAATACATCGGCAAAGCCTTTACAGCGGTTTCTACCAGTTCAGTTTGTCTCGCTTGGTAAAGCCTCTCTCGTATTCCGTACGCCTGTATTTGTTCGGACAGTGACAGTCCCATTGGTCGTTGCTCGTGAACGGCCATAGTCCGTTCGATCAAGCTATCTATATCAGCCGACATACATGTTACTCCGATTTGTAAAATTGGCCCGAATGGCCCAGGAGCATTAACCTTTTTAGAACCTCAAAAGATCAATGCAGTGATTGAAGAATCCACAGGGAAGCACCTGTGCAGGTTCTACGTCACTGCAAATATTTGACAAACTACTCAAAGCGAAAATGTAAAAGAGACAAATCTGAGCAAAGTCAGAGCAGTAGGATTCTAGATTTAATCTTCGGTCAAGCTCAATTAGAATTGTTGATTGAGGTGGTTATTTATCCGATAAGAGAGAGGATAGTGCAAATAACCTACTATAATTAGAGCTTTTTGTTGCGAAGTATTTAAGTAGAGGTTGGAATTGTCACAATATCTTTCATGAATTTTCGGTATGTTGTAAAACTTCAGCTGTCTATACTGTTTGTGTGATGTAGATGATTTTAAATTTTCAGAGCAATTGTTATTGGGCTATTAAATTAATTGGTTTATGGTTGGCTTAGAGAGACATTTTTTCTTTGGTGTAGTTTATTTTTCCAGTCTTTGGGCTGTGTTTTTTTTGTCCTCGCCTCTACTCGCAGAGTCTGAAGTAACTCTATCAAAGAATAACTCTGTTGACGTTATTGAGGAATCCACAAACGCTAAGGTTAGCGTCGTTCCAAACTGTCCTCCCGAGAAGAAAGGGACCATAGTTAGGAGCCAGCGAAAAATAGCTCAAGCTGCTGGAGAAGAAATTCAGACTAAACAATGTGTTAGTCCAAACCACCAGTACAAAGATAGTGGCATTAGTTTCGGTGATTTTTCGTTAGAAAACAATGCTTGGGGTGGTCATAGATCTACATGGAAGTGGGAGCAGTGCACAGAAGTGCGCAGGCATCAAGATGGCTCATACTTGCCGGGCTGGTCTTATGACTGGGGTGATGAGGATAGTTATCAGTCTGGTTTTTATGAGTGGGTGGAAAAGTCTTTTCCCAGAATTGTTTCCGGAGTGAGCATTCGGCAAAACTCTAGAAGTAAAGCATTTATGACCGAAGAGTATTTTGAGAGGCAGTGTAAGCAATCTGGCCTTCCTTCATTGATGAAGGATATCCCTCAATTTAAAATAGACTTTTCTTACAGTTCCTCTAAAACTAAAAGAAGAAAAGGGGATGTTCAGGTTAAAGGGGAGTCAGTTGATATTTTTGGAGGGGAGAGAAATGCAGTTTTTGCCTCGCTCTTCTATCCCTCTTGTAGTGAAGTGGTAAAGCCTTTACCGGAGCGTAGTCTTTTGTTGTTGGTGTGGACAGAGAAGGGGCCCGAGCGCCTTCCGTCGGGTAAGCCCCCGATCGTTGAAACATTTACCGACAGTATGGGAAGAGAGTTTGAGATCTTTACGAAGGTTCAATATGGAGACGATTCCTATTTAGCTTTTGTTCCTAAAACGGACTTCCAGTCAGGTACAATTATTTGGAATGATTTTCTAGATTTTACAAAGAGTAAAAAGTTTAAAGATTTAGGCTTGATCGAATATAGCGAAGACTGGTGTATGGTCAGCATTATGTTTGGAACTGAAATCTGGTGGGGGGAAGGATTCTTTCAGTTAGACAAATTCCAAATCACCAGAACCTATTAGAAATCATTCCTAATTGCCCGTTTCTGGTCGATTTGTTCGCGAGCTCCTTTGTCTACTAAATTCGACTTCTCACGACTGCGCGCCGATCCAACTCAAAGGTCAGTCCGATTATTGTTTGTGATGGCCTCTAAGGAACTTGGACTACTTGCTTAGCTTCCAGCCTTGAGGGTTTAAGCCTTCTTTTCTTAAGCAGAAATTAACGTCGTTTTGAAAATCTACGTCACCGGTATCTTTGTTTTTACCTTTAAGACCGTATGTGGTTGACGATACTTTGCCTTCTCTTGCTTTGGCGATACAGTCGTCGACAATTCGCTCTCCTTCCGCATTGCCCATTTGACGTAACTTGCCATTCATTCCTAAAATTGGACGCAACTGAGGTTGACTAGCGCAGGATGATAAAAGGCAAATTGAGACTATAGGTAAAACAGAGGCGAGTAGTTTTTTCATATTATTTCCAAGGCTATTTGCTATTTTGAATGTTAACCAGGGAAAGATCGAGTATTTGACCTGGTTAGTCAAGGATAAATTTTTGAGAAGTTATACCCCGCCCACTATAAACTTCGGCATTTATAAATAATCTTCACCCCGGGGTATAGCAGTGCGCTAGCACTGCCAGTAAATTATATACTGAAACCCATTTATGACTACAAGACCGCAGGTCTTGGCTAGAAAAGTCATAAACTCAATGTTTAAACGACTAATATCATTTTCTTGCGAAGCTGCGCTTCTAAGAATATCTTGGGCGGGGTATACCTGTATAATCCCCTCGCTCACGCTCGGCTTATACTGAAACTATCGAAGGCAAACTAAAATACCGATATTTATAGTGGTTTCAGTATACAAGGTTTACTCTTAGAATAGAGTAGCGGTCCCTTTAGTAGCTTAAGTGTGTATTGAGTTTCTAGACTTTGTCTTTGTCCCAGACTTTGTTAGCCGCAAAGCTACATGCGATAAAAAGTGAAATTAAGAATCTGAAGTCTAAAGTCATTTCCTGGAATATAGACATTACCGTAAATTCGTTTCTCATTTCGTCATACTCGGCTCTAACCTCGTTGGCGTCAAATTCTTCTGATGCGTATTCGAAGTCTTCATACTCATCACTGCTATAGTCGGAAGCCTCGTATTCCTCATATCCTTGGTAGTCTTCGGTTTCGTAGGCGTCTGGATTGTTCTCTATTTCCTCGATCGCCACACTAGCCAACTTATCCATCAGCTTCACTGTAGTGAATGAGACGAGAAGGTTTCCAAGTAGTAGTCCAAAAATACATGTTCCTATTGCAATATTCCTGGCCTCCGGGGTGAATCCGTTTTTAAAACCCCATTTAACTCCCTTTGCTGCAAAGTAAGCGATTAGCATTCTAGTTAGAATGCTAAAGAACCCTAGCGTGACACAAAATAAAACACACCAGATTACCGAACCTATTGTTGCATATAATAGGCCCCCTATAATTGCATTATTGGAGTCATACTGGACTACTTCGAAATTATTTTTCTCGGGAGAGTTTCCAATATTAACTTCAACTCCCTTCATGAAAGGACTTTGTACACCGGTTTGTGTAGTAAACTCTGGTTTTGTTTGAGTTTGATTATTTGGATTGCTCTTACCAAAGGCGCCACCAGAAGGGGCAGGTGCTGAAACTTCATTCGGGTTGTTTTGCGGAGTCTCCAGCTCGAAGCTGAGTTCGGCCATGGCTGAAGTATTGAGGGTGTTGCTCTGTGGAGGTGTTGACACTGTCGAACTTGATTCCGACTGGAGCCGAAGACTGACGTTCTCGATTGTATTGTGGGCGGCGCTATGAATTTCGGAGGATTGTCTTGTATCATCTTCAAAAGTCAGCCCAACGTATGGGTTGTCTGTTGTGAACTCAGCTTTGTTTGTTAGAGGCTGATCGACTGGGCTGTCGACTATTGGCTCCCCAAGAGCTTGATGGTTTGATTGCTCTTCTTTTATTGCTTCACCTAAAGCACTGCTCAGGTCGCCAAATTCATCATTAGCGCTACTCATTTGCTCGTCACTCCGCGTCTTAGTGGGAAATATCAATTATTCTAAGATGTTGTTGTTGGTCTTAATAATTACGACAAATTTAATCATAAACTTTAGGATTCTTTTGTTAAGACTCTTCTTGTGGTTTGTCCGATAGCCCCAATTTCTCGAGATTGAGCTATGTGAGGGGGGGGGATTCTTTGAATTTACTTTTTTATTAAAACTGGCCGATAGCTAGTTGGAGTGTTGGAGCCATTGGTTTATTGTAGAGCTCAGTAGGTAAATTTAGGTGTGCTGTATAAAAGTAGCCTTGTGATGTTTTTAAATCCTTAAGAAGGTTGATTTTTTCAATGACTGATTCTGAAAACAGATCTGAAAGAAGTCTCGCAGACTATCAAAGAAGTTTGAGTTGTTTTGAAAATTCAAATGATTTCTCTATTCTACCGGGTTTGTTTCTTATTGTTAGGATAGATGCCCATCGAGTTGGAGCTTGGGATCGAGAGGATGAGGACTACCCATTCTCAAAAAAATTCCATAGTACTTTAGTAGATACGGCTGAGCGGTTGATGTTAGGTCCTGTAGTTTGTGCTGGCTCGTATATCCATGGGGATGAAATTTCCTTGCTGCTTAGCCTACAAGAATCATCAAACCCTAGAAAAAGAAGTAAGCTACTTTCCTTACTATCATCATACGCATCCCTGTTTGCCAATCAAAGGCTTGGGCGTGGTAGGGAAGTTGTTTTTCATGCGAAGCTTTCTGAGTTGCCGGATGTAGGTACTGTAGCTGACTACTTTATCTGGCAGAGGTTGGTTGCAATTCGAAATTCAATTAACATTATTTTA
Source organism: uncultured bacterium (assembly GCA_938003565.1). Lineage (GTDB taxonomy): Bacteria > Bdellovibrionota_C > UBA2361 > SZUA-149 > CALKYB01 > CALKYB01. The sequence continues at coordinate 890 of CALKYB010000171.1, read as the reverse complement.
ATTTCTTCGTGTGGTTCAGATAAAGCAAAGGCTAAAGAAGTAGTGAAGACAGTTTCTAGTCTTAATATTTGGGAGCGAATCCGTTACTTAGAGGATATGGGGATTGATTATTGGAAGAAAGACTCGATGTTTCATTCCGGAACGCTGTTACTTCGTGATAATGATGGAACTGATAGAATAAAGGGTTTCAGTGCGATTGAGGGAGTTGACTCCCTTCGCTTAGAGCCTTTGACTGAAAAATTGATTGAAGAACTTTATGAGAGCTTAGCAATTACGAGTGTAGCTTTGGCAGATGAACTTTTGTTGACGAGAGAATCTAGGTTTAAAGCGCCTAAGCGAAGAAGGGGCCGAAGAGATCAAAAACGGGTAGACTCTAGTAGTTCCGGCACTGATAATACTTCGGACAAGTCGAGGGGGGATAAGGGTCAACATTCAAAACCTCAATCTAGAGAAGCTAAGCTAGAGCGGACAAGTGATCGAAGTAAAACAGATTCTAGAGAGCCCAGGAAAAATTCACATAGAAAACCTGTTCGTAAGAATGAGAGGAAACCTCTTTTTCCTAAGTAGTTTTTTGTTCGAGAATTTGTATTTGAGTCGACCTAACTTAAGTCTTTCCATCTGTTAAGATGGATTTAGGTATACTGAAACCACTATAAATTTCGGTTACAATTCAACATCTCACCGGTTTCAGTATAAGCTGAGCGCAAGCGAAGCCCAACAACTGATATATCCCGCCCAAGATATGCTTACGCAAGAAAATCGATATTAGCGCTTAAACACAGAGTTTCTGACTTTTCTAGCCAAGACCTACGGTCTTGTAGTCACAAATAGGTTTCAGTATATAATTTACTGGCAGTGCTAGCGCACTGCTATACCCCGGGGTGATAATT
>CALKYB010000170.1 GCA_938003565.1 uncultured bacterium | reverse complement strand
CCAAGTAGTCCTTTTAGTGGAGGAGCTTTGCTTGGTGATCGGATACGCATGGCTAAGGTTGTTGAAGATAGTGGTGTATTTATTCGCTCAATGGCTACCCGTGGAGCTTTGGGGGGACTTGCTCCGAAAACTGCTGAATCTGTGTTTGCACTCGATGCTGCTGGCTTTGATTTGATTATTATTGAAACAGTTGGTGTTGGGCAGGCTGAAGTTGAGATTGTTCGAACTGCGGACACAGTAGTGTTGGTTCTAGTGCCTGGAATGGGTGATGGGGTTCAGGCTCTAAAAGCTGGAATTGTTGAGATTGCGGATGTATATGCTGTGAACAAAGCAGATATGGCTGGGGTTGAGAGGTTGGTGCGAGAGTTGAAGACCATGTTAAGTTTGGGCCCAGCTCCAGATTGGGAAGCGCCTATTAAGAAAGTTATTGCTACTGAAGGAGACGGGATTGAAGATTTACTCGATTCAGTATTTTCTCATCAAAAATGGTCTCTCGGTTCAGGGTTAGCTGATGAAAGAAAGAAGCGGTTTTTAAAGGATGCCTTATTCAACAATTTGTCTAAATCCTTGCTTGACGCTGCTATTGATTCAGGTAAGAGCAGCGGGGTTTTGGAAAAGCTCCTATCAGAAGTTTACTCCAGAGAGACTAGTCCCACTGAGGCTGCAAACAAACTAGCAAAACTATTTACTGAAAAATCTCTTTAGCAGCTATTCTTGCCATTATTTCGCTTGTGCCACCACCGATAGTATTTAGTCTGAGATCTCGCAACCATCTTTCTGGTGAAAACTCGGTTGTGTAACCGTATCCACCATGAAGCTGTAAACAACGGTCGGCTACTTTGATAGCTTCCTCACAAACAAAAAGCTTTGTTAGACTAACTTCTTTGCGACATTTTTTCCCAGCTAGGAGTAGTCCTAAGGATCGGTGACAAGAAGCTTCCGAGAGTTGTAGCGAGTTTTTCATATCCGCTAAAAATTGTTGGCTGAGATCAAAACTAGCTAGCGTTTTACCAAAAACCTTTCTTTGGTTGGTATAGACTATTGTGTCCTTCAAACACTGCCTTGCTCCACCTAAAGAATTCAGACTAAGCATTAATCTTTCCCACTCTAGGGATGACATAGATTGAAACCAACCCTTTCCCTCATCACCCAGTAGTGAATTCTCTGGCAATCTCAAGTCACTAAAACTAATTTCGGCGGTATCAGAGCTGTGCCAGCCAAGCTTGTCCAGCTTCCTATTTACCGAAAAACCCGGAAGAGTAGTGTCTACAACAAAAGAGCTGTATCCATTGTAGCCTGCTTCTGGGTTAGTTTTGGCCAAAACGATGACAAAGTGGGCCCGAGCACCGTTGGTAATAAATATTTTGGATCCATTTAAGATCCATTCGTTCCCATCTTTTACAGCGCGAGTTTTAATGTTGGTGAGATCAGATCCAGCGTCTGGCTCAGTGAAAGCATAAGCTCCAATTTTGCTTCCCTCGACGCCCCCAGGTAGCCATGTTTTTTTGAGGTAGTCTGAACCGTACCTTTGTAGGGCTGGCATGATCACAAGTGAATGCATGTTTATAGCCGTTGTGAAACCAACAGCCGGAACCTTTGCGAAAGCCTCACACCAGGCCGCTGCTAGTTTTAGGTCCCCGTCAATGCCTCCAAACTCTTCTTCAATTAAAATCCCAAGAAAGCCTTGTTCTCCTAGTTTCTTAAAGATGTTGTCAGGAAAGTGCTCGTCCTTCTCCCATGAGTCAATAAAGGGGAGAATTTCTTTTTCAGAAAACCTATCAATACTGGTCTGGAATATATTTTCTTCTTCAGAGTAAAAACTCATATTTATTCTCGATCAACGAATTAAAGGGAAGCGCACTGTCGTAGTTTATTGTCTAGTCTCTGTATTTTGCAAGCCAATTCTGCTAGTCTGGAGTAGAGATTGAAGTAGATTTTTCTATTACAGGGGAATGGTTTGGCAACTAAAGAAGACATTATTGAGGTCATAAAAGAGATTATCGATCCGGATCTTTTTATAGATATTTGGACCTTAGGGTTGATCTATGAAATTGAGGTAGTGGAGAGAGTTTGCAAGGTTAAAATGACCTTTACTTCTGTTGCCTGCCCAGCCGGGCCCATGTTGATTGAACAAGTTAAGTCTCGGACTGAGGCCAGAGAAGACATTGACGAAACCGAAGTTGAAGTTACCTTTCAACCTCCTTGGGAGCCATCTGAGGATTTGAAAGCTCATTTAGGAATACTCTAAATTAAAGATTTAGAGCATTCCAAATACCGCTTGTCTCAAAAAGTTAAGCTCAAAGTTTGTCTCTCAAGCACTTCTCGATTTTAAGTAAGTGTCTCAAATTACAGAGTGAATCTTTTTAATACTGGTGTTGCTGGATAAAAGTTCTCGAGTAATTTATTTTACTCACGATTTAGTGTAGGATTCCGGTTGCGCTTTTTTGTCTTTGCCTTGGATTTAGGCGATTTATTAGGCTGCGCATCGGTTTCATTGCCAATTCCCTTAATTGTTTGTTCTTTACCCCTCGTCCATCCCTTTTAATTTTCTGTTAATTTTTGAGGGAGATTTTGAAGTAGAATATTTGGCCTATCACTTGAAAATGTATTTTCGAGAGGTAGGCTGACAGATTAAAAACTTAAGGTTTTTAAAACTATAACGTCACTTCTAAAGTGAAATAAGGCTCGAGCAAAGTTCATTGTTGGAGCCTTATTTCACAAAGCGCATGTTGCGCATAGGAGGACTCATGGCCCTAATTGTAGATGGGTTCAAGCCCACCGTTATACATGAAGGACAGACCCACCATAATATTCCATGCTATATAAGAGACCTGGCCCCTTCGGATTGGGATCATTACAGGGAGTTGATGTATAAGTCCTTTACCCTGAATCTAGCAAATCATGCTAGAGCAGCTTTTGAAAGAATTACTGGTTTGCAAGCCATGGCCAAGGCCAGACCTGATTACGCTCAGTACGGACGTTTGATTGGAGTGTTCGATGAAGACAATAGTTTAGTGAGCGCTTCAAATACTCGGCGCCGGCTTCTTTTAACGGGTCCAGCGAACGTGCCTGACTCGGTAGTTGAGTTGGAGGATGTTGCTTCTGCTGAACGCCCTCGGTCAGGGTTCTGTAAATTTCTAGTAGATTTTGTAGCTGATGATGTTTGGAATAACATACCCGGTTGCGACCGGGTAGAGATCACTACTCGGCTGCAAAGAACTATTGGAATCCGATTTTGGAAAGCCGCAGGATTTAAGAAGCGAAATACAGTTCTGCTTATGAAAACTCTTCCGAAGCGAACTAAGTTTCTTAAGCCGGTCAGGGATCGTTTGGATAGCAAAGGCTTAACTCCAGAAGAACTGGTCTTAAGACCGGCTACTCCAGAGGACTTAACTGGCAGATTGGACGAGCTCGTTGGTGAGTGGTGTGCGCATCGAGGTAATCAGCCTTATGATACTATAATGCGACGGGTCGTAAGAGTAGTGAATAGTATCGATCCTTTCGATAAATTGGGAAGTATTTATGTTGTTGATACAGCTCAGCGAGTAGCGGAGAACCTTCCAAATTTGAGTTTTACCCATTGGGGAGCAGATTCATCAATGGTATACCCGGGTCGACCGAAGTGTAAGATTTACGACTATTACCGGTTAGACCGCTATGCAGATTGTGGCCTTACCAGCTATTTCAACATTCAAATGCCGCCTCTGCTTTCAAATGAGTGGCATGCGATGTCCTTGTTTCTTGTCGGCAGTTTGCATGACGAGGGGCGTAGTCTTAACGAACGGATGTTTCAAAAAGGCAAGTGGAGGAAGGGTATGCACATGGTGCTAGACCGCCCTGAAACCAATGGTAACGGAAGCAAATAGTCTATGATAAGTCGTTTTATAGTTAAGAGGTTGTTCCGATTAATGCATCTGTCAGCCTCTTTTCTCTATTATTTCTCTAGAGCTTAGTATTTCACTTCAGATTCTCGTAGCTTAAGTTCCCGACTGGCTTTATCGGATAATGAAAATTTGCTATGCTGTTATAGCCTAGACATAGTTTAGATTTTAACCGATTTTTGAGTTCTTTATGTCCTTGATTCTTATTGTCTCAGAAGACTCCTCTTTTCAAGAGACTCTGCGTGAAAAATTAAGTTTGTTTGATCAAGATTTACCTCTTGGTGCTAGTTTTGACTTCAGTATGGTGAGCTATAAGGATGTTGAAGCGGATAAACTAGTCGGGATGGAGGTATCGGGCTGTATTTTAGACTCTGGGTCACTTAAGAGTTTTGAGCTCGAGCGTCTTTGGAATAGACTGTCTATACAGATGATGCTTCCCACAGCGATTGTTCTTGAAAAGTCGGAGCAGCAAAAAGTTCTATCTGGTTCGGTTTTAGTTCAAAGTCTTGAAATTTTTTACAAGAATAATTTTGATTCACAACTTTTCCTTTATTTTTTGCGTCGAGTGCTTTGTGAAGAGAGAATTAAGGAGAACCTCCAAGGTCAATTTGAGATTAGTGAAGAGATAAGTCATTTCTCGCTCAAGTTTTTGCAAGCCTTGCAGACTGATGATTCAACACCGATTCAAGAAGGCTTGTTTTCTCTATCGAATTTTTTAGGAATCCATGAGTGTGCACTTTATAGCTATGATTCGGAAGCGCAGGTTTTTAACTTACTGGGCAGTTCTCTGCCGCTTAAGGATAAATCTCTTCGGCATGCTCTTAGGTCTTGGAAAATTGATGAGCTCTCTTGGTTAGCAGGAAATAGCCTGGCGGGTCAGACTAGTATTTCAAATAGTTTATCATCTCTTCCGTTTGCGGCGGACTATGAGCGTGAAGAGTGGACAAAGCGAGGGGTTGAGTCGATTTACTGTCAGCCGTTTATGGATGGAGATCGTCTTCTAGGTCATTTCTTCGCAGCTTCAAAGGAAGAAGATTTTTTTATTGAGCAAGAAAATTTAGAGTTCTTCTCTAGGGTTGAGGATACGACTAAAGATTTTCTTATTGCAGTTGAAAATAAGAAGGTAAACGAAAGTCATATAGCGCAGTTCCAGCATGAACTTCATGAAATTGAAGCTAGATATCATTCTATCTTTAACAGTATGAACCTAGGGGTTACGATGGGTGATCAGGAGGGGAGGTTTATCTTTGTCAACTCTGAGGCTCATCGGTTGTTCGGTAGAAAGGAAGGAGAATTAATTGGCCATAAGGCCTATGATATTTTTTTCCCGGAGGAAGTAAGAAAAAATAATCCGCTAATGGAACAAGCGTTCGTTGAGCATATCGATTCTATTAACAAAAGATGTCAAGATCGGCTAAATGGGCATCAGGAGCAGTATCGAGATAAAGTGTTTTTGCCTAATGGGGAGACAAGGATTCTTGAAGTTTTTGCGGCTCCACTGCGAATGGCTGATGGAAGCATTGTTGGTTCGATTCGTTTAGATAAGGATATAACTGAAAAAGTTGAGCACGAAGAGAGTCTTCTTGACACTTTTCATTATGCGCACTTTCATAGAGTTGCCAAGTCCCTGGTGAGAGAACTTGCTTCTAGCACTAGCGGTTTGTCTTTAGAG
>CALKYB010000169.1 GCA_938003565.1 uncultured bacterium | reverse complement strand
TCTGAGGGTTGCGCTAGTTTAGCTAATTCAATTTTAATTTGAGATATATAATGGCACCGAAAAACAAATTATACACCGCCTTAGGGGCGATGACGATTGGCTCAATTGCTGCCAGTACTTCGCTTTTACCAACTTCATTCGTTCATGCAGAAACAGACGCTGACTCTATTGTAGAGAGCGATCATCAATGTGGCGGAGAAAAGAAGTGTGGTGGCTCTAAAGATAGTGAGTCCTCGGAAGAAAGCGAAGAAGATTCGGATTGAGCTTCTGAGATGAGCAGTGTCGGTAACTTTGGTATACCTGCTTTTGGTGGTGGTGCGGGTCTGAGAAGTGAGCATATTCCTTCCATTTTAGAGAGACGGCCTGATTGTAGATGGTTTGAAATAATTGTTGAGAATTTTTTGGACTTCGGAGGGTGGATTCGTGAATCCTTTGAAGCAATTTGTCAGGATTATACAGTTATACCTCACGGTGTTTGTCTTTCAATCGGTTCAACTGACCCTTTAGATGTAGACTTCTTAAGAAGATTGAAGCCTTTTTTGGATTCGATTGATGCTCCTTGCATGTCTGATCATCTTTGTTTCACTATGGTAGACCACGCCAATCTCAATGAATTAATTCCTGTTCCGTTTACTCAAGAGTCGGCGGATAACATTATTTCTAGAGTTGAAATAGTTCAGGATATTTTAGAGAGACCGTTTCTACTCGAAAATATTACTAGGTATATGACTGTCTCGGACCGAGAGATGTCTGAAGCCGAGTTTATTTCAACGATTGTTGAGAAAGCTAACTGTGGCATTCTCTTAGATATTACCAATGTTCATTTGAATTCTTACCATCATAACTTTGATGCCTTAGATTTCATAAAATCATTGCCTTTGAATAGAGTTGGACAAATGCATTTGGCTGGATTTGAGGATGATGGAGAAGTTTTAATTGATGCACATGATGCCCCAGTGCCAGATGCCGTTTGGGCTTTGTTTAGAGAAACTCTGAAACTGACTGGTCCGACGAATGCTTTGGTTGAGTGGGATAATAATCTTCCCACTGTTGAGCGGTTGTTGCAGGAGTCTAGAATGGCGGACTCTATTATGGCAAAAGTTTGTCCGGAATGGTCGTCAGAAAGGGGGGATGAAAATTCTGGATTGAGCGATGCCGTTAGCTGATGTTCTTTCTGCCCTTCGAGAAATTATCCTTGAGGATTGTGCTTTAGTCCCAGAGTTGGAAAAAGATAGGTTCCGATCATTTAGTAAGAAGTTTCCCAAACTCAGTGCACCTGAACTTGAAGACCTAGTTGCGATATCACCACAACAGTTCTCGATATATACAAGTACTATATTCGCAGGTGAGGCTAGCATTCTGCTTAGACATCTTCCTGTTTCTTTAGGGGTAATTTCCAATAGTTGGCAGGGATCAAAATATAGTGCTGTGGAATTACTTAAGAGGGTCCATAAATCTTCACCTTGGGGAAGTGCTAAGGTGGAGGATTTAGTTACGAGCCTGAAGATATATTTGAAGCAGGACGGTAGGATACTTGGGGAATGTCCGTTCTTATGGGATTTGATAGAATTTGAGCGACTTTCTTTACTCACTCGCAGGAGCAGAGACGATGAATTTTCATCAAAACCTTACTATGATATTTTTGAGTTGAATAAACTCAGATTAGATAGCTTGCTAGAGAAAGATTTTTTTAAACCTCAAAATGTCCAGACACTTCAAGTTAGCTGGGATGTAGTTGAATATACTAGATCCTTTTATAGGAAAAATCATTTTCCTCTTGAGGTTCCGAGTAAGCGAAAAAGCTTTAATGTTATATCTCGAAATGCTGAAAACAAGGTTTGTTCTGTAGAAGTGCCGGAGTATCTGCAAAATTTCTATTCTGGTATTGAAAGTGCTAAAGCAGTAGAGATTCGGAAGTTGGCTGAGTTGGTCCATGAAGAAAGTCAGGTCAGTGAAGAAGACAGTTTGCGAATTTTTGTTTCAATATTCTCATCGCTTATTGATGTGGGAGCTATAAAAGTTTTTACTTCAGGAAAAGTTAATGGCTAAAAAATACGTACCGGATATTGTTAGGAAGTATGAGAAGGGTAGTAAACTTACTATGCTTACCGCCTATGATTTCACTTTTGCTAGTCTTTTCGACTCGGTGGGGATTGATATCCTCTTGGTAGGGGATTCCCTGGGTAATGTAGTCCAGGGAAGAGATACCACTTTAGGTGTTACGACTGAAGAGATGGTTTATCATGCTGAACAAGTGGTCAGAGCTGCCAAGACCTCTATGGTTATTGCGGACATGCCTTTTATGTCATTTCAAGTGAATTCAGAATCAGCCCTGGCGGAGGCTGGGGTGTTGGTAAAAAAAGCTGGCGTAGGGGGAGTTAAGCTAGAGGGTGGTGTGGGGATGGAATCTACTATTACAAAGATTGTGGATGCTGGCATTCCTGTTATGGGCCACGTTGGGTTACTACCTCAGTCAGTCAATCAAATGGGTTTTAGGGTTCAGGGAAAGGAAGCCAAGTCGGAGAAAAGAATTTTAGATGATGCGCTTTCGGTTCAAAAGGCCGGAGCATTTGCTATTGTTCTAGAGGGTCTTCCCGCGAAGCTAGCTAAAAAGATAACGGCAAAATTGAGCATTCCTACAATTGGAATTGGGGCGGGAGTGGACTGTTCCGGTCAGGTATTGGTTATGCATGATCTACTTGGTTTAAAAGCTGCTGGTGATGATTTTTCACCTAAGTTTGTAAAGCAGTATGTAGATCTCGGAGCATTGGTTAAGAAAGCAGTAACTAGCTACATTGAGGAAGTTGAGAAGGGAAAATTTCCTGACAAGTCCCAAAGTTATTAGCTTGGTTAGAATTTAAAATTAG
>CALKYB010000168.1 GCA_938003565.1 uncultured bacterium | reverse complement strand
AAAAAAGATATACTACAAACGAAGTCCATTCCAAGGAAACTAATTCTACTGACGAAATAGGATCTTGTTGTCTTAGAGCAACCCTCAGAACGAAATCATCTTGATTCTGCGCAAATTGCCCGATACCACAAATTTATCGGGCAAAATGAAACACTAAGGATCTCTGAACGGAAAAGTCGTGTTTTCAAACAATAATTTGTCCCATCTGCTTCTTGCAAGCTATTGTCAAAACGGCTAGCTTCTCGGAATTAGAGCTGGGCCTAGAGTTAATTGCTAAATCTACGAACTCTGGGTGATTTTATCCTAAACTTTTCTTAACATCTTTAAGCGCACCTCGGGCTACTTTATCAGTGAGCCTAGTTGAGTTCAAATAGGACTCAGAATGACTGTTCGAGGAAACGTTTTTTTTCTTTTAGCCTAGGTAGAAATTGATTTATTAGGTGCTAACCCAGCTTTTTCACCACTAGCTTGAAACCCATAAGAGCTGATCCGAGGTATACTATAGTAACCATGAATCTCAAGATCAGGATAGGCAGAAGGAAAACCAAAAACAATGAAAATAGGGTTATCATTTTCGCCCTCTCTAGAACAATTGATCAAACTCTTCTGCTATCGGTGGCTCTTGAGCTTTCGCCCAGAAAATTCCAATAATTTGATCCGCCGTAACGTATTCAGAAATGAGATTACAGCATGCTTGCACAGTAGCTCCACTTGTAATCACATCGTCTACCAGAATAACCCTCCTATTAGCCAAGTTTTTAACTCCTTCAGCAACTTCCATTGACGACTGCTGAACGTTAACATCCCTCTTAGATTGTGATTGATGTTGAGGTTCAATAGTTTTCGTCCGCTGCAAAATACTACAGGACAAGAAACCTTTTAACCTCATTTCCACCCCCTGCGTCACTCTCTCAATCCGATTATCATATAAAGGATCATCAATAGTTTTAGAGGAAGGAACGGGAATCAAAACCACCTCACTTCTTGAAACATCTACATCGGACAAGAGCTCCGTACACTCATCTACCATCTTAGAGATAGCTTGCTCTTTATAAGCCAACTGAGCCTGGTTGCTATCAACTGACTTTTTTAAATTCCGAATCAACTGGTTAGTTTCAGAATAAGAGTAACTTCGTCGGACTGTCAAAATTCGCGCATAATACAAGTGACGTGAGAAATCTTTATCGCAATGGGCAAGCTGCTGCGTACTATCTATCTGCCTCCAGCGATGTTTCTCAACCTCTCGATTCATACCCGAGTGTTTCAACTATTTCAGAACCATCGACCACTTTGATTGCGCCCTTTTTCAAAAACCTATCCGGCCAATCAAGCCCTGAATTAAAACAGGAATCAAGAATAAATAGTTTACGCCCTTGCTTAAGGGCAGCACGGGCCTGAGTTAAGGTACCACTAGTCTCCCCGGCCTCAACTATGATAGTAGCTTCACTAAGTGCCGACATCGTCTTATTACGTTCTGGGAAAAACCAACGTTTTTGCTTAAAAGGAATATTTTTGGACTGATAAAAAGGAACTTGTGAAACTACCAAGAAATCTTTAATAATCCTATCCTGCAAAATTCGATTCTCTTTAGGATAATATTCGTCCAACGAAGTACCAAGCACTGCAATTGTTTGACCTCCCGCTTCAATCGCAGCTTGATGAGCAACCTTATCAATTCCAGCAGCTAAACCTGACATCACAGTAAAGTCATTCTCAACCATCATCCGTGCCAACTTAGCAGCTCGTTTGATTCCAGCACTAGATGCATTTCTGGCACCAACAATTGAAACCGACTTAGAAGATAAAAGGTCTAAATTCCCTCTAGAATATAAAACCTCAACAGGGTGCTCTGCCTCTCGAAGTCTATTTGGATACTCAAAGTCTCGAAAAAAAAGCGCCGTAAAACAATCAAATGAGTATAGTCGATCTAGCTTTTGGCGTAATTCTAAAAGAGTTTCACTATTCACACCTAAAACATCTGTCAACAATGAAGGAGAGATATGGTTATGTTTCCTAAAAAAATCTGAAATTTTCTTGACCGTGGGGAACTTTGTCCAAAGATATTCATAGGCGACGATCTCCTTAGCAGGACTTAGCGCATCTATCTCAAATTCTGGTAGTTCACAAGACATTAGTAGAAACCATAAACAATTCGTCTAAACTCCCTTATCATAACTAAAATATACGATTTTGTAATCCAACATTTAAGGAAAAATTATTACATGATTTTATTGCGCATTAGATAAAAACAGTTAAGATGCTGTTTACTGTTATCAGAAGTCCATTTTTATCTTGGTTCTAGAATCCCAATATAGGCAGGCAATTTGTGTACATGTTCCTCAATACGAAAAGCTTAGAGCGATTAAGAGAACTTATCAACGAGGAAACTGAGTATCGGTCCGGCCCTCAACTTGTGCAGCTATTCAACTCCTTTGGGGGAGATGAAACCTACGGAAGTGGGTTTCCTTCACGTTGGGTTTATACTGATGCTAAACTAAATAATTTAAATGGCACCCCAGTGATCGCCCAATGCCTCCAAGAAGTTTTTTCACCTAAAAACTTTATTGGAAAAATTGATGAGCTTGACCGACTCATTGAGAATTTCAATCAATACTTGGCGTTCGATAAATGGAAAATTATTAGGAATAATTGCTATATTAGTCTCAAGAAACTAGACAAAATTGAATTTGACGAAACACCTGTCAACAAAGGCAATAGTGAATCCGAATTTCTTGATAGAGAATTCGCAAATGTATCTATTCACGGCCTAGGCTTAGAGGGAACGGTTAGTGCAGTTCTAGATCTAAGAATTAAAGAAATAGAAAAATGTTATCAAGGCAAAGCATATCTAAGTACAATTTTAATGGCTGGCAGCACTTTAGAAGGAATCTTCCTAGGGCTTGCTACTACCCATCCAGCGACATTTAACAGAGCAAAATCATCTCCTAAAAAAAATGGTACAGTGCTTCAATTTCAAAATTGGAGCTTATCTAACTACATCGATACAGCAAAAGAGCTAGGGTTGATTGAATATGACACACATCAGTTCTCCCATACTCTACGTAATTTTCGGAATTACATTCACCCATTCGAGCAAGTAAGCTCAAAATTTAGCCCACGAGAACACACAGCTAAGATTTGTCTACAGGTACTAATGGCAGTAATAGACGACACCTTTAGCAACCTGGGGAAGCTCGACAAGTAGATCGTACTGCCTAGTCGCTACAACATAGAAACTTTACTGGCCTTACTACCATTTAATTTTCCGCAACTGTTCTAGGTCCATTGTAGATCGACTTTTTACTTTTTCAATCACAACACCAGATAGTCCAAGCCTAATCAAGTCATCTTTTCCCCACTCACTGAGAGTTTGATGCTCTTCCGGCCTCCCCACAAATCCCTTAACTTCCCTATTCTTAGGAAATAAATTCGCTGCAACTAACTGACCTCTAGCCTCACAATAGAATGATCCAACCCTAGGAATACTATAGTATCCACGAAGCCCAACATTTGGATGTGCTTTTGGCAAACTTATCAGCTCACCTGGGGTGACTAATTGCTTACGAACTCTACCAGTTGATTCCGTAGTGCTACCCTGAAAAACAGAGGAATTGCTCTGGTTACTACTACGCCGATTTTCAACTACCTCTCGATCTCCAAACAACTTAGACGCCCACTCGGCTGTTTCTGGAGAGTTAAGTTTTAAGATCGCTTTGTGATTACACTGACCAACTAGCTCGTTTGCTACTTTATTCCCATAAACCTCTCGCATTCCTTCTATATCTTGGAATCCGAGGACAACACAGCACCCTTTTGAGCGGCCTGTGTTGAGAAGTTTACCCAGTAAATCGAGATTCCCTGCTTCCCGTATCTCGTCAAGAAACACCCAAGTCTGCCGCGACTCCGTTTCCTCTTGGCCAAGGAGAAGCTCAGTCATTCTCCGAAAGATTACCCGATTAATCTCATTTGTCGCCTCTGCTGCGATTGAGTTATTTCCAAGAAGAATTATAAGCTCATCATTTAGCCAATCAACTAAACTCACCTTCTCTTTCGCATGGTCCCAAGCCGCTGCTACAAACTCGTACTGAGCCATACTAGTTTGAAAAGTCGAAAAAACATCTTTTACCGTATCCTCCCTACTAAAATGCTCCAATTGACCTCTAGTTTCTGGCTCACAACCCAAAATAGCCTTCACATATTCAGGCCGGCTTTTGGCAACCATTAAATCTCGAAATGTCCACACTCCCTTTGCTCGCTTATTAAAAACGGTAAGAATTCCAGTTAGAAAATGTCTCGCTGTGTCCTCAAAATACGGCTGACTTTTTGGTTTGCCTAAATTACTTATTAGGGCAGCGGCCAGTTGCTGACAGCTAGCAGGCGAAGTAACATCCTTTGCCATGTCCCAGGCTACCGACCTGGCATCAAAAGGGTTCAAAGTAACTACTCTAGTTTGAGGACAAATGTTCTTTAGAATAGGAAGCATGTCCGACTTAGCATCATAGACTAGGGCCCTTACGTCATTCCCATGGCCAATTTGAGGTAAAACACTTTGCATTAACATTCGAAGCGACATGGTTTTGCCGCTTCCGGTGGCCCCAACGATTGCAAAATGACTTGTAGCTTCAGAAGCTGGTACATTTAGAAATCCCCAGCAAATGGTTCGGGCAGCTCCAGCTAGCTTCTTCGACTTCTTGAGCGCTGCCCTGAAAGGAATTAGCTCAGAGCCCCGTAAATGATGATCCTTAAGTTTTACTCCTGAGACTGTCTTTAGGTAAGTCAAAAAGACAATTATAGCCACTAGCACTGAAGATCCAAATCGAACTCCTATTAGCTCCCAACTGCTTAAAGCGATGTATTGAGGAGCAAAGAGCGTAGCTATTATTATGGTTGCAATTATTACTATGACTATCGTTATACGAGAGAGCTTCTTTAAAACTGATTCTGGTTTTGTGGCCATTACATATTCCTTGTTATCCTCAATTTTCTACTAGGTTTTCTTGGTATTGAAATCGCGAGATTCTTCTGCCTGCTACTGGCCATTTGCCTTGCTAGGTCTGTTAGCTTATCCCCTGCTTGCAAACGGTCAGTGAATATCCTTGCTTGTTTTTTAGCCCTGGAGAGTTGGACGTAGGAAAGCTCTCGGTCCTGCATAGGGCCGCCGACAAGAAGAAAACTGTTCTCCGCTGTCATTCCCTGGGATTTGTGAGTTGTAATGCTGTAGCCAAGCTTAAGGTGGTCGTATTGGTTTATGGAAATTTTTGTCTCTAAACCATTGTCTAGACAAACCGTTAGCTCCTGCTTTCTTGAGTTAACCTTTTTGATTGTTCCTAGGCTTCCATTCTTCACCAAATAAGCTCTAGAATTTTTGGTAAAGAGAACTCTGTCATTCACGTAAAATTCATCCGGGCCAACTGATAGTGAATCCCTCCCAAGCACCCCAGCAACACGCCTCTGCTCCTGGGCTAACAAATTAAGCCTCGAGCTATCTTGGTTTGTCCCAGCTATAATAATGTTTTGACCTGGCTCTGAGATTCCTTTCTCTCGCCAAGCTTTTATAAGCGAAGTGATGGACTCAGCTTTTGTGTCAGCTACATCAAGTAGTCCTCGCTTGGCGTAAGCCTCTAGCCCTTGGCTAGACCTACCAGCCGCAAAATCATGGACTGCGTTTCTTGCCCAGATACTTTCTTGCCGCTGAATATCCTCTAGCCTACTCTCCCCTACTCTCTTGGCAATTTCAGCAAATGGGCCACCTGCATCTACTGGCTGAAGCTGTTTAGCGTCCCCTACTAGAACTAGTTGTGCGCCAGACGAAGCAGCGAGACTTGTTAACTTCTCCATTAAGCGAGTGCCAACCATGGCAGCTTCGTCAATTACTAGGACCGATCTAGCCCCAAGTTTCAGCTCCCCTGAATCAACAAGCTGAAGGGTTTTGTGAATTGTGTTGCTCGAGATACCTGAACCTTCTTGAAGCCCTTCAGCAGCTTTCCCAGACAGGACAGCTCCGAGGACCTTTAGCCCAGACATCTCCCAGGCTTCTCTAGCAGCACCTAGAAGATAAGATTTTCCAGTTCCTGCCATGCCAGAGACCACCTTTATACTCCCAGGGGATCTGGTTATGTGCTTTAACGCATAAACTTGTTCGGGTTTAATGGTAGGCCGAGAAGCAATTGTTCGATCTAAAACTGACTTGTTTACCAGGCAGGCTTCTCGCTGTTTGAGAGTCTCGACGCTGCCAAGCATCTTCTTCTCAAGCTCAAGTATTTCTTTCGTAGTGTATCGAAACTCTCCCTTGTTTTGCCCCAAGGCGACTATGTGATTTGAATTTTGAAGATGCTTTTCAGCTTCCAAAACAACCCTCTCTGCCCCAACTCCCCTCCCCTGGGCATTTTCCGCTGCAAATCGAACTAGCTCCCTTTTTGCAAAATAGCTGCTGTGCTCGGTGACTTTTTCTACTGCAAGCTCAACCACTCGAACTAACTCAAACTCTTGATCCCTCTTCGGGCGCTTATCAGTT